>JBKJQD010000304.1:0-8543 GCA_046594125.1 Aestuariivirga sp. | reverse complement strand
GCCAGCCGGTGCACGGCGCCGATGAAAGCGCCCTGTCCGCCACCCACCATGCCGAGCCTGATGCGGCCGGTCACCGCGTCGCTGCGTCCCTCGATTGCCATTGCAGTCTCCTCAAATACCCAGAATGCGGTGGAGTTTATCTTTGCCGGCGCTGCCTGCCACGAAATCGTCGAAGGATTTTTCGGTGACCTTGATGATGTGGCTTTCAATGAAAGGTGCGCCTTCCATGGCGCCCTGCACTGAATCCTTCAGGCAGCACTCCCATTCGAGCACCGCCCAGGACTTGTAGTTATTGGCGGCCATTTTCGAGAAGATCGCCGCGAAATCCACCTGACCATCGCCCAGCGAGCGGAAGCGGCCAGCGCGATTGATCCACGGCTGGAAGCCGGAATAGACGCCTTGTCTACCAGTCGGATTAAATTCCGCGTCCTTCACGTGGAAGGCGCAGATGCGCTCGTGATAGATGTCGATGAAATCGAGGTAGTCAAGCTGTTGCAGCACGAAATGCGACGGGTCGTAGTTGATGCGGCAGCGCGGGTGATTGTTCAGGCGTTGCAGGAACATCTCGAAGGTGACGCCGTCCATGATGTCTTCGCCGGGATGCAGTTCGAAACCGACGTCGACGCCCTGGGCATCGAACACATCGAGGATGGGTTTCCAGCGCCGTGCCAGTTCGTCGAAACCTTCCTCGATGAGGCCCGGCGGGCGCGGCGGCCAGCCATAGAGGAAGGGCCAGCACAGTGCTCCGGGGAAGGACACATGGGCATCAAGCCCCAGATTGCGCGAGGCCTTGGCGGCGAACTTGCACTGCTCGACGGCCCAGGCCTGGCGCTGCTTGGGCTTGCCGTGGAAATTGGCCGGCGCGAAGGCATCGAAAGCCTCGTCATAGGCCGGATGCACGGCGACTAGCTGGCCCTGCAGATGCGTGGAAAGCTCGGTGATCTCGACGCCGTTCTTTTTGGCGATGCCGGCCAACTCGTCGCAATAAGTTTTCGATTCCGCCGCCTTCTTGAGGTCGATCATGCGCCCGTCCCAGCTGGGGATCTGGACGCCCTTGTAGCCGAGCGAGGCGGCCCATTTGGTGATCCCGTCCCAGGAATTGAAGGGGGCTGTATCGCCCGCGAACTGGGCGAGGAAAATCGCCGGTCCCTTGATATTGGTTGCCATGACTGTTTCTCCTAGAGGTAGCGGTTGACGAGGCTTTCGATATATTCCTGCCGGCCCGATTTCGGTTGCGGTTCAAGTCCTGACTTCAGCACGCGCGCGGCGATGGCATCAAGGCTCTCCTTGCCGGCCAGCATCGCCTGGTTCTCAGGCGTGTCCCACTTGGCATAACGCCCGGCAACGAGTTTTGCCAGCTTGCCGTCCTCGATCATCTGCGCCGCATTGAGAAGGCTGCGGGCGCAGGCATCCATGGAGCCGGCATGGGCGTGCAGCAGGTCCACCGGGTCAATCGACTGACGCCTGATCTTGGCGTCGAAATTCATGCCGCCAGTGGTAAATCCGCCAGCTTTCAGAATCTCGTACATGGCCAGCGTGATCTCGGGGATGTTCATGGCGAACTGGTCGGTGTCCCAGCCCGACTGATAGTCGCCGCGATTGATATCGATGGAACCAAACACACCGAGCGCCGCGGCCAGCGCGATTTCATGCTCGAAAGTGTGGCCCGCCAGAATGGCGTGGTTCTGCTCGATGTTGAGCTTCACGTCATTCTGAAGGCCCATGGCGGCGATGGTGTTGTAACAAGTAGCGACATCATAGTCATATTGATGCTTGGTTGGTTCCTGCGGCTTGGGTTCAAGCAGGATCGGCCCCTTGAAGCCGATCTTGTGCTTGTATTCGACGGCCAGCGACAGGAAGCGCTTCACCTGGTCAAGCTCGTGGCCGATGTTGGTGTTGATGAGCGTTTCATAGCCTTCGCGCCCGCCCCACATCACATAGTTTTCACCGCCCAAGCCCTTGGTGACATCAAGACAATGCTTCACCTGTGCGGCACAGTAAGCAAAGACATCGGGATCGGGATTGCTCGCGGCGCCCGCCATGAAGCGGCGGTTGGAGAACATGTTGGCGGTACCCCACAGCAGCTTCTTGTTCGACGCCGCCATTTTCTTTTCGAAGATATTGGCAATCGCCGTGACGTTGCCGTTGAACTCCTTCAGCGAGTTGCCTTCGGGTGCAATGTCGAGATCATGGAAGCAGAAGAAATCGACGTTCAACAGGTTCAGCGTCTCGAACATGATATCGGCCTTCATGCGGGCCGCCGCCATGGCGTCGGGCATATGGTGCCATTCCCGATTAAAGGTGTCGCCGCCGAAGGGATCAAGCCCCGGCCAGCACAGCGTGTGCCAGTAACACACGGCAAAGCGTAAGTGCTCGGCCATGGTCTTGCCGAGAACCTTCTGCGTGGGGTTATACCAGCGGAAGGCCAGTTCACTGGTGGAGTTCGGGCCTTCGTATTTCACTGGCTCTTGCTGCGAATAGAACTGGGTCATCAGCGGTAGATCTCCTTGATGGCGGGATAGATTTTCGTGTAGCGCGCATAATGCGCTTCGTAGGCATCGCGGGCTTTTGCTTCCGGCTTGATGGTGCGCGCCGTCTTGGGAGCGGTGAGAATTTTGCGATAATCCTCGCCGGTCGCGGCGATGAGGCCGAGACGCGCCGCGCCGAAGGCCCCGCCGACATCGCCCGCGGCGGGCAGGTCGACGGGAACGCCCAGCACCGTGGCGATTATCTTGAGCCACAGTTCCGACTTCGAGCCGCCGCCCACGGCGGTAACGCGCTCGATTGTGGTCCCCGCATCCTTCAGCGCTTCGAGGCTGTCGCGGAAGGCAAAGGCCACGGCGTCGAGTGCGGCATGAGTCAGCGCCTGGTGATCGGTCTCATGGCCCAGCCCCATGATGAGGCCGCGTACCTGGGCATCGGCCACCGGCGTGCGCTCGCCCGAGAGATAGGGCAGCAGCAGGGCTGGCGAGGGACCGGTGAGCTTGCTGCCGAGCTTGGCGGTCAATTTCGGTGCGGGTGTTCCCAGCACACCCGCCAGCCATTCGAGACTGGCGGCCGCCGAGAGAATGACACCCATCTGGTGCCAGGTGCCGGGCACCGCATGGCAGAAGGCATGGACGGCGCGCGCCGCATTGGGCCGGAACTTGTCGTTTGACACGAACATGACGCCCGAGGTGCCAATCGAGACCAGCGCGGCATTGTCGGTGACGGCACCGATGCCGCAGGCCGCCGCGGCATTGTCGCCACCGCCGCCCGCCACCACCGGACGCTTCGGCATGCCCCAGGCCTTGGCCACGGCGGGGGTGAGCCGTCCGGTCGCATCGGTTCCTTCATAGAGCTTCGGCATCTGGCCGCGTTCCATGAAACTTGCCGCCAGCAGCGCGTCCGACCATTGGCGCTTGGCCACGTCGAGCCAATAGGTGCCCGATGAATCCGACATGTCGGAAGCATAATCACCAGTCATGCGGAGTCTGATGTAATCCTTGGGCAGCAATACCTTGGCCACCTTGTCGAAGATCTTCGGCTCGTGCTTCTTCACCCAGACGAGCTTTGGCGCGGTGAAACCGGCCAGCGGAATATTGCCGGAAATCTCCCGCGCCCGCGGTTCGCGGTCCTCGATGTCCTGGCACTCGGCGAAGGAGCGCGCGTCGTTCCACAGGATGCAGGGCCGCAAGACCTTGCCCGCCGCGTCGAGCAGTGTGGCGCCATGCTGCTGGCCCGAGAGCCCGATGCCTTCAATTGCCGCCACGGCCTTTGGCTTCTGTTTGGCCAGGGCCTTCACCACGCTGTTGCAGGCCTTCCACCAGTCTTCCGGATTTTGTTCCGACCAGCCGGGCTGGGGCCGCGATACCTTGAGTGGTGCCGAAGCAGTGGCGATGATTTTCTGCCGGGCATCGATCAGGACGCCCTTTACCGATGATGTGCCGAAGTCGAGGCCGAGATACATGCTTTCACCTCAGGGAATATTGTCGCGAACATAGATGTCGATGCGGATACGCTCCATCGCCTCGACAACGGGTGACTTGCCGGCCTTGGACATCAGCAGGCGGATGGCGCTCCTCACCTCGTGGCCCGCATCCTGATTGATGATGACGTCGATGGTGCCATCGATCAGGGCGCGGCGTGATTCATCCTGCAACTCGTGGGCGATATAGACAACGGACTTCTGCCGCCCCGACGCCTGCAGCGCCGCCACCACGCCGCGCGTTCCGGCGCCGACATTGTAGAGGCCGATAAGATCGGCGTGATCATCAAGCATCTGCCGGGTCACGGCTTCGACGCGCTGCCAGTCGTCGCGGCCCTCGCGCACCGGCAGCAGCGCAAGATTGGGATATTCGTGCATGATCACCCGTTCGAAGCCGAACTGGCGCTCAATGTGATCGCGCAGGCTGAGCGACCCGGCGATGAGTCCAACCTTGCCGCGCCTTTCGCCCAGATAGCGGCCCATCAGAGTTCCCGCCGTGCGCCCGGCCGCGGCATTGTCGATGCCGACGTAGTGGCAGCGCTTCGAGCCCGGCACATCGGAAACCAGCGTCACCACGGCGACACCGCGCTCGGTCAGCCCGTTGATGGCCTCGCGCACGCGCGGATGATCGAGTGCCACCACGGCAACGCCATCATAGATATTGCCAATCTGGTCGAGGGTTCCGGCCAATGCGCCGCCGTCGAAGACATCGGTCAGCCGCATATCGATGGCGATTTTCTCATGGGCCATGTGCGCCGCCGTCGCCCGCACTGCTTCGCCGAGAGCGATCATGTAGGCGTTGGTGCCTTCCGGCAGCACAAAACAGAAGCGATAGTCCCTGCCCCGCGCCAGCCTGGCCGCCAGCCGGTCGGGCTGATAGTTGAGCAACCGGACGGCCTTCTCGACGCGCTCCACCGTATTGGGCCTGACAGCGGCGCGGCCGTTCAGCACCCGGTCGACGGTGGCGATGCTCACCCCGGCCTGCCGCGCCACATCCTCAATCGTCGATCTGCCCATGTTCCCATCACAGTCAGTTTCGCCGATAATGTCAATTCCTGACAGGCGTCTATCAGACGCTGTTTGAAAGCTCCCGGACGGCTATGCCAGCTGGCTCATCAGCCGTGACATGAAGACCTCGCATTTGCGCAGTTCGCTCACGGCGATGAATTCATCGGGCTTGTGGGCCTGCTCGATGGAGCCCGGGCCGCAGACGATGGCGGGAATGCCGATCTGCTGGAAGAGGCCCGCTTCCGTGCAATAGCTTACCGCGTGGGTCGAGTTGGCGCCGGCCAGATGCAGCGCCAGATGCTCGGCGGGAGACTCATCTTCAGGCATGAGGCCAGGAACGACGTTGACCGTGGTGGTATTTATGCCAGCTTGCGGTGCGATGGCCTTCATGGCGGGTTCGAGTTGCGCCGCGAAACGTGCGAAGCGTTCCGGCACTTCCAGCGGATCAGCCGTCGGCAACAGACGGGTTTCCCACTGGAAGGCGCAGCGGCGCGGGATGATGTTCTTCGCCGTGCCGCCTTCGATCAGGCCGACATGGACGGTGGAGTATGGCGGGTCGAAGCGCCGGGTTTGATCGCCGCGCCCAATCAAATCCGTCCGTATACGGTTGATTTCAGATAGAAGCTCGCCCGCCACCATGATGGCGTTGACGCCATGATGGGTGAGGCTCGAATGGCCCTCATGGCCCAGAACTTCGGTTGAGAAGGTCACGGCACTCTTGTGGCCGTTCACCACCTGCATCGAGGTCGGCTCACCGACGATGACGGCACGGGGCCTGGGCAAATGATCGCGCATATGGGCAACCAGCGGGCGCACACCCTTGCAGCCCACCTCTTCGTCGCAGGACAGCGCCAGATGGATGGGCGACTTGAGATTGGCGGCCTTGAACCGCGGTACCATGGCGAGAATGACCGCGATGAAGCCCTTCATGTCGCAGGTGCCGCGGCCGAACAGCCGCTCACCTTTCGCCGTCAACTCGAAAGGATTGCTGGTCCATGGCTGGCCGTCGACCGGCACCACATCAGTGTGGCCGGACAGCACGATGCCACCGGCAATTTCCGGGCCGATTGTCGCAAAGAGATTGGTCTTCCTGCCCGCTTCATAGTCGACGCGGAAATGCCGCACGCCCCAGCCGTCGAGATAGGCCTCGGCGAATTCGATCAGCGGAATATTGCCATCGCGGCTGGTGGTATCGAAGGCAATGAGACGCGCCAGCATCTCCTCGGTGGTGAAATGTTGTCTGGTCATGCTGCTCAGTTGATCGAGTGTTTGTCGTGGGGGCTGTCGAGCGAAAAGACCGGGATGTCGACGTTGAACAGCTCACCCGCCGCCGTCTGCATCTGGTAGGCGCCAGCCATGAAGCCCGACGGGGTCTTCAGCGGACAGCCCGACGTATACTGGAAATGGTCGCCGGGCTTCAGCGTCGGCTGTTCGCCAACGACACCGGCACCACGCACCTCCTGCACCTTGCCATTGCCATCGGTGATCTTCCAGTAGCGCGTCCGGAGGGTGACGGTGTCGCGCCCGTGGTTCTCGACAGTGATGGTATAGGCCCAGACAAAGTGACCCTCGTCGGGCTTCGACTGGTTTTCGAGATATTGCGGGCGGACGACGATCTTGATGCCCCGTGTGACACGCTCATACATGGCCGCCAGTTTAGCCGAACCTTGAAGGTTTTCCACCGTAATACGAAGGCCTTGCGCGTTGCACCCAAAATCCGCCATGAGAACCCATGGAACAGAGCGGCATAAGGGGCATTCTCCCCGCCAGGGCAATCGCGGACTATTGCGCCAGGGGCCATATCCGGCTCGAAGCGCCAGCCGATGCCGACCAGATTCAGCCAGCCAGCCTCGATCTCCGGCTCGGCCTGTGGGCCTACCGGGTCAGGGCCTCGTTCCTGCCCGGCAAGCGCTTCACGGTGGCCGAGCGGCTGCAGGATCTGGTGCTGCACAGGGTGGCGCTAAGCGAAGGAGCCGTGCTGGAAACCGGCTGCGTCTATATCGTGCCGTTGCTTGAATCGCTGGCCCTGCCCAAGGGTGTCACGGCCGCGGCCAACCCCAAAAGTTCAACGGGCCGCCTCGACATTTTCACCCGGGTCATCACCGACCACGCCCAGGAATTCGATACGGTGCCGGAGAGCTATGAAGGCCCGCTCTATGCCGAGATTAGCCCACGCACTTTTTCGACGCTGGTACGCACCGGCTCGCGCCTGTCGCAAATCCGCTTCCGGGCCGGGGCGAGCCTGGCGTCGGACGCGCTGATCCGCGAGTTGCACGGCCGTGACAGCCTGATCTCGTCAGGCGAGGCCAACATCGACAATGGCCTGGCGCTGTCGGTTGATCTTTCGAGTTTCGCGATGGAAGGCCCGGTGGGCTTCCGTGCCAAGCGCCATGCCGGGCTGATCGATGTCGACAGCAAGGGCCTGCTTGAGGTGTCCGACTTCTGGGAGCCGATCTGGCAACGCGGTTCGCTGATCCTCGATCCCGGCCAGTTCTATATTCTGGCATCGAAAGAGGCAGTCCGGGTGCCGCCGGCCTATGCCGCCGAGATGGTGCCGTTCAATCCGCTGGTTGGCGAATTCCGGGTGCATTATGCGGGTTTCTTCGATCCGGGCTTTGGCCACAGTTCCGGCCATGGCGAAGGAGCCCGCGCCGTGCTCGAAGTGCGCAGCCACGAGGTGCCGTTCATCCTCGAGGACGGCCAGATCATCGGGCGGCTGATCTACGAGCCGCTGACCGCGGCGCCCGATCAGGTCTACGGCCAGGGCATCGGCTCCAATTACCAGCGCCAGGGGTTGAAGCTGTCGAAGCACTTCAAGCCCTTCGATCCAGCGCGGCGCTGATGGCACTTTACGGGGTCCCCGGCGTCCCCTAATCTCACGGCCTTCGCGGGCGTAGTTCAGTGGTAGAACGGCAGCTTCCCAAGCTGCATGTCGTGGGTTCGATTCCCATCGCCCGCTCAATCATTTAGCAGGGAATGTGTTTTTGTGGGTAAGCACTGGGTAAGCGGCATTTGCTAGGCGTTGAAGGTTGAGGCCTGTCAGAGATTCTTGGCGGTCAGGACCTTGCTAGGACTGCTTACCCCCCTTGGGGATGACACCTGCAGAGTTGCGGCTAACGACGGCACCACCATAAATCTTGGCAAGGGGCCAAATAGTTGTGCGACATTGAAGCTGCCGAAAATGGAGCCAGACGCGATTAAAAGCGCAACGCCCACGTTATCCCGAGCACGCCAATGCTGCAATCTCGGCTATCACAGGTGAAACCCACTTCCGGCTGTTGAATGTCGTTGATGACTTTAACCGCCAAGGGCTTGGCATTGAAGTTGACTTTTGGTTGCCTGCAACGCGGGTGACCCGTTCCCTCGAGCGCATCATCGAATGGCGGGGACGGCCACTTGCGATCCGTGTCGACAATGGTCCGGAATATATCAGCGGACAATTGCTCGAATGGGCTGGATATGCTGGATGGCAATGCCGCGTGTCTCAGCCCATTCGAGCAATTGTCCGCTGATATATTCCGGACCATTGTCGACACGGATCGCAAGTGGCCGTCCCCGCCATTCGATG
>JBKJQD010000026.1:0-18051 GCA_046594125.1 Aestuariivirga sp. | reverse complement strand
CGTCACCGAACTTCTCGCCGCCGAAGGTGTGGCGGCCGTCCACGGCGGAGCCTTTGGCATGTCGCCGTTCTTCCGTATCTCCTACGCGACGGCGACCGATGTCCTCGAAGACGCCGGTCACCGCATCCAGCGCTTTTGTGGCAATCTCAGATAAGGAATTATGCAATGATGTACGAAGCTTCCGTCCCGGTCCTCACGCATTTTCTTAAAGGTCTCTCGGCCATTCTCAAGAAGGCCGAGGGCCATTGCGAGGCGCGCAAGATTGATCCCAACGCGATCCTCCAGGCGCGCCTGTTCCCCGACATGTTCGCCTTTACCCGCCAGGTGCAACTGGTCACCGATTTCGCCAAGGGTGCCTCGGCGCGCCTTGCCGGAGTCCAGGTGCCGAGCTTTGCCGACGAAGAGACGACCTTCGCCGAACTCCAGGCGCGCATCACCAAGACGCTCGACTTCATCGGTACACTGACGAAATCGCAGTTCACCGATGCCGCCACCCGCACCATCACCATCAAAGTGGGCGGCAATGACAGGAGCTTTCCGGGCGGTGAATATCTCATGGGTTATGCCCTGCCGAATTTCTATTTCCACCTGAGCACCGCCTACAACATCCTGCGTCATAACGGCGTGGAACTCGGCAAGAAGGATTTCATGGGCCGCGCCTGACCGGCCATGGCGTGGATGATTGTCAGCGAAGAATCCATTGACGGGCCGGTCCTGCGCCAGGACCGCGCCCTGATGGATACCCACTGGGCCTATGAGCAGTCGATCAAGGACAAAATTCTGTGCGCGGGCAGCCTGCGCACGGATGACGGTGTCACACCCATCGGCGGCCTGCTGGTGCTCGACGTGGCCACGCGCGAGGCAGCCATGGCGCTGTTCAATGCCGATCCCGCCACCAAGGCCGGCCTGCGCAGCAATGTCGTGGTGCGGCGCTGGAACAAGGCAATCTTCGGCGGCGCGGTGGGTGATTGACGTCGTCGCGCCAAGCCCCCGCGGCGAAGTCTTGTATTGATACTGGAATATGATACTATATGAAACTGAGCAGCAGGCATCGGAAGACGCTGACGGCCATCTTCGCCGACCCGGTGAAGTCCAGCATTGCATGGGATGACATCGAGGCTCTGTTAAGGGCCGCGGGGGGTAGAGATTACCGGGGACAATGGCTCACGGGTGCGGTTAGCCCTGAATGGCGTGCGGGCGGTGTTTCATCGTCCCCACCCTGAAAAGGAAGCCGACAAGGGGGCCGTCAAATCGATGCGGCGGTTTTTGACTGAAGCGGGGATAGACCTATGACCGCGATGACATACAACGGCTATCAGGCCGCCATTGAGTTCGATGAGGATGCCGGGCTGTTTCACGGCGAGGTCGCGGGGCTGCGTGACGTCATAACTTTCCAGGGCAAGTCCGTGGCCGAACTTAGGAAGGCCTTCAAGGACTCGGTTGCGGATTATCTGGCCTTCTGCGAGGAGCGTGGCGAGGATCCCGAGCGGCCGTTTTCCGGTCAGTTCGTGGTGCGTACCAACCCCCAGGCACACCGCATGGCGGCGCTCGCCGCGAAGAGCACGGGCATGAGTCTTAATGCGTGGGTGAGCAGGGTAATTGAGAATGCGAGTGGCAACAGCCAAATTATCCGCGCCAAAGACAGGAAGTTTTTAGCACCCAAGTCCGCGATCGAGGGCAAGGTTGCGAAAAATATGACAAGCCGGCTGACAGGTGGTCATGCGAAGGCCGCCGGAAAGCGAGCCTAGCTGGTTTTCGCCCTCGGGTGATTTGCAGAAGACTTCGCGCCCAGCGGAACCATCCGCCGGTTGCTGCGTTATGTGGATCACCATCACATCGAAAGGACATTAAAACCATGAAACATGTTGTTATCGCCAGCCTGCTCACCCTTGGCCTCGTTGCATCCCCCGCAATGGCTAAAACCGGCGTCAAAGTCGGCATGCTCACCTGCGACGTGGCAGGCGGCGTCGGCATGATCATCGGCTCGTCGAAGGCGGTGGATTGCACCTTCAAGGGCAACAACGGCCGCGTCGAACATTACCAGGGCAAGCTTGGCAAGCTCGGCATCGACATCGGCGTCACCAATGATGCGTCGCTGGCCTGGCTGGTCTTCGCGCCCGGCAAGGTGAAGAAGGGGGCGCTGAAGGGCAGTTACAACGGCGCCTCGGTGCAGGCGACTGTGGTTGCGGGCCTCGGTGCCAATGTGCTGATCGGCGGTTTTGAAAAGTCGATCAATCTGCAACCCTTGAGCGTACAGGGCCAGACCGGCCTGAACATCGCGGCGGGCCTCACCAGCCTGTCCCTTGACCACGTCAACTGAATCCAATTCCAGTCAGGCAAATGGCGGGCCGTTGTGCCCGCCATTTGCGTTTCTCCCTGTGTCCAACTCCCGACACAATCCGGTTCATATAGAGCGATTGTCTCATTCAGAGCAGGGAAAACCAATCATGAAGAAAATTTTCATCGCGTCGCTTCTGGCGCTTGGCCTCGCCGTGTCACCGGCTCTCGCCAAGGGTGGCGTCAAGGTCGGCGTGCTCACCTGTAATATAGAGGGCGGCGTCGGCTACATCATCGGATCGTCCAAAAAGATCGCCTGCGGCTATCAGCCAGCCGGCGGCGGCCGCACCGAACACTACAAGGGCCGCATCGGCAAGCTCGGCGTCGATATCGGCGTGACCGGCCAGACGGTGGTAGCCTGGGTGGTCTTCGCGCCGGGCAAGATCAAGCATGGCGCGCTGCACGGCAGCTATGAGGGCGTTTCGGCGGAAGCAACGGTGATCGGCGGCCTCGGCGTCAATGTGCTGATCGGCGGCTTCCACAAGACCATCAACCTGCAGCCGCTGAGCATCCAGGCGCAAACCGGGCTCAACGTCGCGGCGGGCATCGCCAGCCTCGACCTGCGCTCGGTCGATTAGGCTTCGCAACCCGCAGCAATGGAAAGGGTCGGCGTGGCGGACCCTTTTTCATTTTCCGAATTCGCTTGCCGCTCCCGGCAAAGCGAGTCAAGCTTGCCCATGTGGAACCGCCCCGGTGTGGTGCGCCACAGGGGAGAAGGGCGGTCCTTCGGCGCTATTCAGCAGTCAAAGGAGGATCGGCCATGGACAAGACCAACGGCAGAAGGCCCGCGGGCTCACGGTGCATTGCACTTGTGGGCCCCTATCTCAGCGGCAAGACGACACTTCTCGAAGCCATATTGTTCCGCACTGGCGCTATTCCGCGCCAAGGCAAGGTCTCTGAAAAATCGACCATCGGCGATGCGGCGCCTGAAGCCCGCAGCCACGGCATGAGCGTTGAACTCAATGCCGCCACCACCTCTTATCTGGGCGACACCTACACCTTCCTCGATTGTCCCGGCTCCATCGAATTCGCGCAAGAGGCGCGTGCTGCTCTCGCCGGATGCGACGCCGCCGTGGTGGTGTGCGAGGCCGACGACAAGAAGGCGCCCGCCCTGCAACTTATTCTCAAGCAGCTCGACGAGCTTGAATTGCCACGCATCATTTTCATCAACAAGATCGACAAGACGGAATCCTCGCCGCGCGATGTGCTGACCTGGCTGCAGCCGGCCAGTTCGAAGCCCTTAATTCTACGCCAGTTGCCGATCATGAAGGGCGGGACCGTCACTGGCTTCGTCGATCTCGCGCTCGAGCGCGCCTTCGTCTACCAGGAACATGCCGAGAGCAAGGTGATCGACATGCCCGCCGACATCGCGGCTTTGGAAAAGAGCGAGCGTTTCGCCATGATGGAGAAGCTCGCCGATCATGACGATGAACTGATGGAGCAATTGCTGTCGGACATGGAGCCGCCGCGCGACGTGGTATTCTCCGACTTGACGCGGGAACTGGCTGAGGGACTCATCACACCGGTGCTGTTCGGGTCGGCCGAACATGGCAATGGTGTTGGCCGCCTGCTGAAGGCACTCCGCCATGAAGCGCCCGACGTGACCGTCACGGCCAGGCGGCTCGGTCTCCAGGCCAATGGCGGTACTGTGGCGCAGGTTCTCAAGACCTTTCACACCGCCCATGGCGGCAAGCTGTCGCTGGCCCGCATCCTGTCGGGCGATGTTGCTGACGGCGCCATCTTCCATGGCGGCAAGGGACAGGATTCACGCACGGCGGGGGTGTTCACGCTGCTCGGTTCCACACCCGCCAAGATTGCCAAGGCCACGGCTGGCGATACGGTGGCGCTCGGCCGTCTCGATAACATCGCCACGGCGGAGAGCATCGCCACGGCCAAGGGCAACACGGCGCAACTGGTCGAGGTGGCCCGCGCCGCCGGTGTCTATGGCCTTTCGATTGCCGTGTCGGACCGCAAGGACGAAGTAAAACTAACCAGCGCCATTGCCAAGCTGGTGGAGGAAGATCCCTCCCTGTCGCTCGAACACAATCTTGATACCCATGAGATGGTGCTGTGGGGGCAAGGTGAAATGCACCTGCGCGTGGCGCTGGAAAGGCTGGAGGGCAAATTCGGCGTCCATGCCCAATCCAAGCCCAGGCGCATTGCCTACAAGGAGACGATCCGCAAGCCGGTGCAGGTGCGCGGACGGCACAAGAAGCAATCGGGCGGCCATGGCCAGTTCGGCGATATCGTTGTCGAGATCAATCCGCTGCCGCGCGGCTCGGGCTTTGTGTTCAGCGACACGATCAGCGGCGGCGTGGTGCCGAAGCAATATTTCTCGGCGGTCGAGATGGGGGTGCGCGACTGGATGGCGCACGGGCCGCTGGGCTTTCATGTGGTCGACTTTGGCGTCAACCTGTCGGACGGCTCGTATCATGACGTCGACTCATCCGAAATGGCTTTCAAGCTGGCGGCGCGTCTGGCGATGACCGAGGGCATGCCGCAGTGTTCGCCAGTGCTGCTCGAACCCATCGTGCTGGTGGAAATTCATGTGCCCAGCGATACCACCTCGCGCATCAACCAGATCGTCACCGGGCATCGCGGCCAGTTGCTGGGCTTTGATGGCCGCGATGGCTGGCCGGGCTGGGATACGGTGAAGGCGCACATGCCGGAATCGGAGATCGGTTCGCTGATCATCGAACTGCGCTCAGCCACGGCGGGGGTCGGCACTTTTACTTACTCCCATGACCACATGTCGGAACTGCTGGGCCGCGCCGCCGATCAGGTGGTGACGGCCAGGAAGACAGAGGCGGCGTAATTTTCCCCTCTCCAGCTGGCGGGAGAGGGGCAGAATCACTCCATGAACCAGCCGTGGCTGACAATCAGCGACTGGCCGGTCAGCGCATTGGTGGGGAAGGCGGCGAAGAGGAAGGCTATTTCGGCCACGTCCTCAACGGTGGTGAATTCGTGGTCCACCGTGCCGCCCAGCATGACGCGCTTCACCACCTCGTCTTCGGAAATGCCCAGCGTCCTGGCCTGTTCGGGAATCTGTTTCTCAACCAGCGGGGTTTTCACGAAGCCGGGGCAGATGACATTGGCGCGCACGCCATGTTCGGCACCTTCCTTGGCGATGACGCGGGCGAGACCCAGCAGCCCGTGCTTGGCCGTGACATAAGCCGACTTCAAGGGCGAGGCCTCCTTGGAATGCACCGAGCCCATGAAGATGATCGATCCCGACTGGCGCGCATACATCAAGGGCAGGCAGGCCTTCGAGGTGAGGAAGGCGCCGTCGAGGTGGATGGCCAGCATCTTCTTCCAGTCGGCAAAGGGATACTCTTCCATCTTGTGGACGATCTGCACGCCGGCATTGGAAATCAGGATGTCGACGCCGCCCCAGGCCTTGGCCACGGCGGCAACGCCGTCGTTCACCGCCTGCTCGCTGGTCACATCCATGGCAACACCCATGGCCTTGCCGGGGCCTTTGGCATTCAGTTCGGTTGCCGTGGCGCTGGCCGCGTCGGCATTGAGATCGGCGATGGCGACCCAGGCGCCTTCGGCCACAAAGCGCTCGGCGATGGCCTTGCCGATGCCGCTGGCGGCCCCGGTGATGATGGCGATCTTGTCGGTGAGTTTCATGGTGGAGTTCCTGTTTGCTGGGGCTTTCTGGTGAGGTCGAAGACTTTCATGCCGTGCTTTGGGATATGGCGGGCGATCCAATCGGGATGGTTGAGCGACGTGATGACATCAGCATGGCCCGCTGCCCAGTGCTCCTCCATGCTGAGGCGGGAGAATTCATTGTCCTTCGAATGATTGCCGAAGGCATTGCCACGGTTGATCAGATGCATCACGGTAATGCCGGGTCCTCGTCCGGCTTCGGCCAGAAAGCGCGCATCGGGATCCTCGGCCAGCGCGTCAGGGAGTTTGGCCATCAGCCGCTTTGCAGCCTTGCGCAGCCGCTGCATGTCGCGCATGACGCTGGTGTTCATGCGGGTGCGGCTGGAATAGCGGATTTCTTTCTCGCGTTCGGCAGCCTCATAGATGGTCTTGGGCAATTCGCCGCGCGCTGAAAACAGGTCAACCTGAAAGATGCAGAGCGGCGTGCCGTTTTCGGCCTCATCGACAACATATTGCAGCGGCGTGTTGGACACGAGGCCGCCGTCCCAATAGGATTCACCGTTGATCTCGACCGGTGCGAAGCCGGGCGGCAGAGCGCCACTGGCCAGGACATGGGAACTGCCAAGCGGCTCGTGACGGGAGTCGAAGTAACGGAAATTGCCACTGCGGATATTCACCGCGCCGAAGCTGGCGCGGATGTGCTCGTTGTTGTTCAGCACCTTGTAATCGACGAGTTCGTCGAGCGTGGCGCGCAACGGGGCGGTGTCGTAGAAGCTCACGGCGCCATCGCTGCCCGGCAGTGCCAGGGCAGGCGGTGGAAAGCGCGGGCTGAAGAAGCCGGGTATGCCATAGAGTGTCGCCAGCCACGAACTGGCTTCGTTGAACAGGCTGCGGCCATGGCCGCCTGGAAACAGTGCCTGGCCCTGCAGCCCGGACGACACTTTCTCCCAGAACTGGCGCAGGCGCCCGACGCGGTTTGGTGGCGTATTGCCGGCAATCAGCGCGGCATTGATGGCGCCGATCGAAATGCCCGCCACCCAGTCGGGCTCAAGCCCCGCTTCGGCCAGCGCCGCATAGGCCCCGGCCTGATAGGCGCCCAATGCTCCGCCGCCCTGCAGAACCAGGACGCGTTTCTCCGCCACCGCTGACATGTCAGGCCACTCCCCTCAAGGATTATGCTGCATCGCAGCAATATGCGGCGTTGGCGACGGTATTGCGACTAAATTCTTTGTTACTTCGCGGCCGTGGACCCGTGGGTTGCCGGGACAAGCCCGGCAATGACAATGGAGGGGGACAACCCCCCAACTTGTCATCGCCGGATTTATTCCGGCGACCCGTGGGGCGGCATGTTCCGGCGCCCGGTAATGACAGAATGACGGATGACGCACCGAATCAGCGGCAGCGCTGGGGTGTGATCTCAACGCATCGCCATCACCTTTTCCGGCGCCATCCAGAACGGCGGCAGCCAAGCGGGGATGTTGCTGAAGGGCAGCACGTCCGGGCTAAGCCTGATGCCGAGCGTGCCGGTCATGAATTCGCGGCGGCGTTCGATGCGTGACCAGCTTTCGGGAAAGCGCTCCTGCAATTCGGCGCGCAGGGTTTCATCGGCAAGCGCCACGCCGTCTTCGATGTTGCTGGTGAAATACTCCGTGCCGGTGGCCGGGATGATGTCACATTGCAGCGCCATGCCGGAGACAAGTTTCAGCGGGCCGTTCTTCTTCACCGGCGAGTGCATCCATTCATCAAGATGGATCAAGTGACCGGGGTTGAGGCCGATGCCGAAGAAGGGATCGCCAAGGCGGCTCATCACCGCGTCATAAAGGGCACCACCGGTTACGCCAATTCCAAGCGTCTCGTACCAGGCAACCGCCGCCGTGAAATAGGGTGCCACAAGCTTGTCCACATAGTCGCGGATGCTGACGGGAAGTTCGCCGGCATCGGCAACCATGAAACCGGCGCGGCAGTTGAGTGCGCCCATCAATCCGTGGCCGGCGACGATGGGATCGCCGCGTTCGATCAGCTTCTGGCTGGGGCTTGGCAGTCCGTATTTAGCACGGGCGCCGGAACACATGTTGATATGGATCGATTGCATGAAACCATCAAGCGCCATGTTGCGCACCGCCTGGTGCTCGCTCATGCCGGGCTTCACGCCACGGATGAAATTGCGGATGGCGTTGGAGGTCCGTGTCGCGGCGCATTCAAAGGCGGCCAGCTGATCGGCCTCGTTCACGGCGCGCAGGCCGGTTGCCGGATGCATGAAAAGCAGAGCGGCATTGCTGACCTCACCGAACAACCGCAGCGTTTCGACCAGATAATGCGGCGTTTCGAACCACTGCGGCTCAAAGGCGCCGTCTTCGGTTTCAAAGCCTTTCCAGCCGGCCAACCCGATGCGCATGCCAGGCCTGAGACCGGCATCGCGCAACAGGGTTCTGAGCGTTGTGGACTTGTCACGCGGCTGGCCCATAAGGCTTAAGGGCTGCCACAGCACGGGCTCGAAAATCCCCTGGGCCGTCTCAGTATAAGGGAAGCCTTCGTTGCCCGCGAAAAGTGTGGGCACGCGGCCCGGCACCACCACGCAGAGCGCCTCCTCGAAGCGCGGATCAAAGCCGGTGGCCCAGCAGATATTCGCCATATGCTCGCGGTCGCCATAGATCACCACGGCGTCGTAGCCCGTCGTGGCCATGCGGGCCTCAAGCCGCGCCAGGCGGCTGCGATAGATGTCGCGGCCAAGCAGCGGATCGCTGGCCGGGGCACCGAAATCCGGAAGGTCAATGGCGGTCAGTACGGCGTGGCGCATGGCGGGCTCCTGTGTCGTGGCGAGACTAACCCATCACAGGCCGCAGTCCAACGCTCTCCAAGCCGTGATCGGCCTTGATTTGCGCTGGCGCCCGGCGGGCGGTAGTCATGTGTCATAATAGAGGAGATCACGACATGCTGTACGTGCGCCGCAAGGGCTGGGAATTGCCCGAGTCACAGGTTACGCCGGAGCATATGTTCTTCAACCGGCGCGCCTTCATGGGTGCCGCGGCGGGCGCTGCGGTGCTGGCGGCGTCTCGACCGGTGCGGGCCGAGGATGATCCGTCGCTGGGTCTCTATCCGGCCAAAACCAATCCGAAATTTGCCGACGCCGGGCGGCCGGTGACACCGGAAGACGTCAACACGGCGTTCAACAACTATTATGAATTCGGCACCTCGAAGCGCATCTCGGCGGCAGCCGCCAAGCTGCCCATCCGCCCATGGACCATCGCCATCGATGGCGAAGTTGAAAAGCCGCTAACGCTCGGTATCGACGATCTTCTGAAGCAGGTGACACTGGAAGAGCGCATCTACCGCCATCGTTGTGTGGAGGCGTGGGCCATGGTGGTGCCGTGGACCGGTTTCCCGCTGGCCAAGCTTGTTGAACTGGCGAAGCCCACGGCCAATGCCAAGTATCTGCGCTTCGAGACCTTCAACATGCCGGAGATCGCCTCCGGTCAGGAGCCGGGATTGTTCGGCGCCTATCCCTGGCCCTATGTCGAGGGGCTCACTATGGCGGAAGCCACCAACGACCTGGCCTTCATGGTGACCGGCGCCTATGGCAAGCCGGTGGCCAAGAGCATGGGGGCACCGCTGCGCCTGCACCTGCCGTGGAAATACGGCTTCAAGTCCATCAAGGCGATCGTCAAGGTCAGTTTCGTGGCCGAACGCCCGGTGAGCTTCTGGGAACAATTGGGACCCAGCGAATATGGCTTCTGGGCCAACGTCAACCCGGACGTGCCACACCCGCGCTGGAGTCAGGCCAACGAACAGGTGCTCAGCACAGGCGAAATGGCGCCATCAAAACTCTTCAACGGCTACGGCGAGTTCGTGGCATCACTCTATACCGGCATGGAGAGCGAGAAGCTTTATATGTAAAAAAGAGCCGGCATTGCTGCCGGCTCCATGAAGTTGCCCGTGCCCGTGAGGGCTGGCCAAGTGCGGCAAGGGGGTAAATTGCGCAGCATGGCCGGTGCGGTTTTGCTGCAAGGGGAGGGAGCAGCATCCGCACAGACGCGTCGAGAAACGCGATGGCCAGACAATGCCTTCGCACGGAGATTCCCGCAAGCCGGGTGGCAATCATGGGAGCCATGTGGGCCGGACATGACGCCGTCTCTAATGCAGGAGACGGTCGCGTTTGCCGGTCAAAAACTCCTGCACCGCAACATCAGATTCGAGATCGATGGCGCGAGTATATGCGGCGTGAGCTTCGGCGTTGTTCCCCGCGTCTTCAAGCAGGCGGGCGCGGGCGGCCCAATAAGGCTGATAATCGCTGAGGCGGTGGTCGGCTGCGGCGGCCTCAAGGGCCGCCAGACCAACAGCAAAGCCTTGCGCCTCGGCGAGCGCTACGGCGTGATTGACGGCGATGACCGGCGATGGCGACAGGTCCATGAGTCCGGTGTAAAAGCGTTCGATGGCGGTCCAGTCGGTGGTGCCGTTCAGGCGCCTTGCCGCATGGGCCGACTGGATGGCGGCCTCAAGCTGAAAACGGCCCGCCATTCCGAAGCATGCCGCACGGCGCAGATTTTCCTCGGCCTCGGCGATCATCGCACTATTCCATGCGGACGTGTCTTGTTCGCTGAGCGGCACGAAACTGCCCATGCCATTGCGTCGTGCTGCCTTGCGAGCTTCGGCGTGCAGCATGAGCGCCAGCAGTCCCAGGGCTTCAGGCTCATCGGGTAGAAGTTCCACCAGCAGGCGCCCCAGCCAGATGCCTTCCCCGGTGAAGTCACGGTGGCTGGCCGGGTTGCCCCAGCCTTCGGTGAAAAGCGCATAGATAGCGTCGAGCACCGGCGGCAGGCGGCTGGCCAGTTCAAAACGCTCGGGGACGCGGAAGGGAATACCAGCCTCGCGGATCTTGGCCTTGGCGCGCACCAGGCGCTGGCCCATGGCGGCGGGCTGGACCATGAAGGCCTGGGCGATCATGGCGGCGTCAAAACCCAGCAGTGTCTGCAGCATGAGGGGTGCCCGCACCGCCTCGTCGATGGCCGGATGGGCGCAAGTGAACATTAGCGCCAGGCGGCGGTCGGGGATGTCGCTGCCGGTTTGGGCGAGTTCCGCCAGTTCCTCGCCCAGCATCGTCAGGTGCGGCATGGCTTCGGCTCCACTGCGGCTGCGGCGTCCGGCATCGATCAGCTTGCGCCTGGCCGCGGTCAGCAGCCAGGCTTCGGGATTGTCCGGCGTGCCGTTGCGCGGCCAGGATTCCAGCGCCGCGGCAAAGGCTTCCGACAAGGCATCCTCGGCGGCGGCAACATCACGGTGGCGCGCCGCCAGAAAGGCAAGCAGCTTGCCATAACTGCGGCGCGCGACGGCTTCGGCTACATCGGCCAAATGGGGCGGACTTCCATGGCGCCATGGGCAGCACCGGGGCAGCGCGCCGCCCAGGCGATGGCCGCGTCGAGATCGGCAGCCTCGATCAGGAAATAGCCGCCAAGCTGTTCCTTGGTTTCAGCATAGGGGCCATTCAGCACCTTGGTCTTGCCGTCGGCAACACGTACTGTGGTGGCATCCGGCGATGGCCTGAGCCGCTGGCCGCCCTTCATGACGCCCGCCTTGGCCATGGCTTCATAATAGACGCCATAGGCTGCCAGGATCTTGTCGTCATCTTCCTTGCTGAGTTTTGCCCTGGCGGCTTCATTGTCGTAGATCATCAACAGATACTGCATCTCATTCTCCCTTGGGTTTGCGGCAGCGGATCATGGCCGCTGCAGCAATGACGCCTGAGACCAATCCCCTTCGACAGGGGTTCTTGAAAAATCAGAAACTCCACTCCCTCGCCTTGGACACGATGAAGTCGCGGAAGACTGTGACGCGTTTGGTGTCTTTCAGTTCTTCGGGGTAGACGAAATAGGTTTCCCACTCGGGCGTCTCGACGGGGAGGTCGATCTGCACGAGGCCCATGTCGGGAGCCACCAGATAGTCGGCCACCGAGGCGATGCCGATGCCCGCCTGCACGGCGCGCCGCAGTCCATAGGCATTGTTGACGCGCAGCGCCACCGGGCGCGGGCTGCCTTCGGGCCGCCCCGCCGTTTCCAGCCAGTTGAGCGAGTCGAGATAGATCGGCATCTGCCCGAAGATCACAATGCGGTGCTTGTCGAGATCCTCGACCGACTTTGGTATGCCCATTTTCTTCACATATTCGGGCGAGGCATAGATGTGGTTGTGCACAGTGAACAGCTTGCGCTGGATGAGATCGGGCTGGGTGGGACGGCGCAAGCGGATGGCGACATCGGCCTCGCGCATCGACAGATCGAGTTCGCGGTCATCGAGCAGCAAGGTGACGCCGATCTGCGGATAGAGTTCGGTGAATTCCTTGAGGCGCGGCGTCAGCCACACGGAGCCCAGCCCCACCGTTGTGGTGATGCGCAATTCACCCGATGGCTTTTCCTTCGAATCCATCAGGCGCGTCTGGGCGGCGGTGAGCTTGGTGAAGACCTCATGCGCCGTGCGGTAAAGCATTTCACCCTGTTCGGTGAGGATCAGGCCTCGGGCATGGCGGTGGAAGAGCGGGACGTTGAGACCATCTTCAAGGGCGCTGATCTGGCGGCTCACGGCGGATTGCGACAGACCCAGCTCACGGCCCGCATGGGTGAAGCTTCCGGCATCGGCGACGGCGTGGAAGATGCGCAGCTTGTCCCAGTCCATGATGTTATTCGGCGGCATTGCGCACCTCGGCTCTGGTGTGGAGCCAGCGTTCGGCTTCAAGGGCGGCCATGCAGCCCAGCCCCGCGGCGGTGACGGCCTGGCGGTACACGTCATCGGTGACATCGCCCGCCGCGAACACGCCTTCGATGGCGGTCTCAGTCGAGCGCGGTTCGGTAATCAGATAGCCGCCCTGCTTGAAGGGCAATTGGCCCTCGAACAGCTCGGTCGAGGGTTTGTGGCCAATGGCGATGAAGATGCCGTCGAAGTTCACGTCCTCGCTGGCGCCGGTCTTGACGTTCTTCAATTTTGCGCCGGTGACGCCGCGCGGATTGTCCGTACCCAGAACATCTTCCAGCACCGTGTCCCACATTACCTTTATCTTGGGATGGCTGAACAGGCGGTTCTGCAGGATGCGCTCGGCCTTGAATTCGTTGCGGCGGTGGGCCACCACCACCTCGGTGGCGAAATTGGTGAGGAAAAGGGCTTCCTCGACGGCGGTGTTGCCGCCGCCGATCACCAGCACCTTCTTGTTGCGATAGAAGAAGCCATCGCAGGTGGCGCAGGCCGAGACACCGAAGCCCTTGAAGTGGTTTTCGGAGGGCAGGTCGAGCCACTTGGCCTGGGCGCCAGTGCAGATGATCAGCGCATCGCAGGTGTAAACATCGCCCGAGTCACCTTTCAGCCAGATGGGCCGGCTGTTCAGCTTTACCTCGGTGATGGTGTCGGAGACGACTACGGTACCGACGTGCTCGGCCTGGGCTTTCATCTGCTCCATCAGCCACGGACCCTGGATGACATCGGCGAAGCCCGGATAGTTTTCCACGTCCGTGGTTATGGTCAACTGGCCGCCGGGCTGGATACCCTCGATCAGGATCGGCTGCATCATGGCGCGGGCGGCATAGATGGCGGCGGTATAACCAGCGGGGCCCGATCCGAGGATCAGGACGCGCGAATGGCGGGCGGACATGGCAGGCTCCGGGTTGCTATGAGGAAATAACATAGCTTATATGGGGCGGACGGCAAGCCCGCTACAAGAGCTTGTGAACAGTCCGCTTCTCAAGCCCCGGCAGCGCGGGGGTGCGGGCCGTTTGGTGGATACCCTCAAGGAGGCTTACGGCATGGTCGGCCTGGACCTCGGCAAAGGGCTTGGGCCGCCCGAAAAAATAGCCTTGCAACAGGCGGCAGTTCTCGTGGCGCAGCAGTTCGGCCTGGTCCGCGGTCTCGATTCCTTCAGCGACAACGTCGATGCCGAGATCGCGGCACAGGCCGATGATGGCCCTGATGATCGCCAGATTGGCCGAACCGTGTTCCATGCTGGCCACAAATGAGCGGTCGATCTTCACCTTGGAGAAATCAAAGCGTTGCAGGTAGCTCAATGAGGAATAGCCGGTGCCGAAGTCGTCAAGGGACAGTTGTACACCCAGTTCCTGAAGCTGGCCGAAGACCGTGCTGGCGATGGTCTCGCTCGACAAGATGACGGACTCGGTCACTTCGAGGATGAGACGCGACGGCGCCATGCCGGTCTCGGTCAGGGCCTTGCGCACTTCCGACACGATGCCCGCCGAGCGGAACTGGTTTGGCGAGACGTTGACGGCAACACTCAAGCCGCCGGGCAAGAGGGCGGCCTGGCGGCAAGCGCGGGTGATGGCCCAGTTGCCGAGGTCGCCCATCAACCCCGCGTCCTCGGCGATGGGAATGAATTGCGACGGCGGCAGGAACCCCAGCCTCGGATGATGCCAGCGCATCAGGGCTTCGTAGCCGACGGTCTTGTTGCCCACCGCCTCGACGATGGGCTGGTAATAGAGTTCGAGCTGGCCGCCGGCGATGGCCTCCTTCAGTTCGCCTTCCAGCGACTTGCGGCGCAGCAGACTGTTCTTGAGGTCGGCCCCGAAAATGCGGAAATTGTTGCGGCCCCGCGACTTCACCTCATAGAGGGCGAGATCGGCATTGGTCAGGAGTTCCTCGGCATTGTCGGCGTGGGCGGGATAGACTGCCACCCCGACACTGCAACCGGCAATGACGTTGTGGCCTTCAATGGCAATGGGCTGGCGCAGCGCCTTGACGATGGCCTGGGCCACCGTGTCGGCGGTCATGTGGCTATGGGCGCCCGATTGCAGCAGGGCAAATTCGTCGCCGCCGAGCCTGGCCACCATGCAGTTCGGCCCGCCAATCGATTGCAGCCGGGTCGCGACGGTTTTGAGGACGATGTCGCCGGCACCGTGGCCCAGCATGTCGTTCACTTCCTTGAAGTGATCGAGATCGATGGTGAACAGGACGCAGGCGGCTTTCTCGGGCCGGGTTTCACTGTTGAGATGGTTGAGGAAGCGGAAACGGCTCGCCGCACCCGTCAGGGCATCGGTATTGGCCTGGCGTTCGATGGCCTCC
Source organism: Aestuariivirga sp. (assembly GCA_046594125.1). GTDB lineage: Bacteria > Pseudomonadota > Alphaproteobacteria > Rhizobiales > Aestuariivirgaceae > Aestuariivirga. The sequence goes on along the minus strand of JBKJQD010000026.1, from coordinate 3,057 downwards.
AGACCCTTCACGCGGTCGGTGGCGTCCTGAATGGTGCCCTCGATAAACATTGGCTTGCCGGCACTGTCACGGACGATCCAGGCATTTTCGGTGATCCAGAAGCGTTCGCGGCTGCGGTGGCGGTAGACCTCCGACACCAGATCCTTGACACGGCCGTCGCTGTCGATCAGGCGGCGGAATTCCTTGACCCGGCCAGGATCGACATACCAGTTGCCGCCGCTCAGGGTCACCGACGCCAGATACTCCGCCTCGGTGGCATAGCCGTTGAGGGCGGCCAGCGCCGGGTTGCCGCGCACCGGAATGCCGTCCATCGTGTCGCGGTATATGCCGTAGACTGAGTTTTCGAACAGACTGCGGTACAGGGCTTCGGCTTGGCCGGGGAGCGTATCGCCAGGTCCCGCCTGGCATCGTTCCGTCAATTCGAGTTCGAGGCAATCACTGCCGCGGTGGCTGGCGCGGATTTCGATCTCGGGGGCCCCGACGCGGGTGATGGTGGCCGAGGCTTCCCCTTCCGGCGAGACTGACAGGCTTGGCAAATGAAGATCGATCTCGGAGATATGGAACTGCCGTCCGGCCAGCTCTTCCGGCAAGCCAAGCAGGCGCCGGGCCGTGGCATCGCAGGCGATGACGAGGCCCTGCCGGTTGATCGACATGCGGCCGCCGGCAATGGCTTCGGCGCCATCGCTCATCGTCCCGGACCGCGAACCCCCGTCACTCTGCATGTCGCAACCAATTGTTTGTCCGATTTTTGCCCGTCACCCTTTTAAATAGAATTAACGCGGCGATACATCTTTGACGATAGTTCCGTAGCGGCGCTCAACCCCGCCGAATTTCGCTTCCGCAACAAAGTTGCTATAGGATGAACATGCTGTCCCGGATGAGTCTCGATGCCACCGACTGGAAAATCCTGCGCGTCCTGCAGGCGTCTGGCCGTATCACCAATGTGGAACTGGCCAGGCAGGTCGGCCTGTCGCCGCCGCCCTGTCTCAGACGGTTGCAGGCGCTGGAGAAATCTGGCGCCATTGCCTCCTACCGGGCGGTGCTCGACGGACCAGCCCTTGGCTTTGGCGTGCAGCTCTTCGCCATGGTGGGACTGAAAAGCCAGGCCGGGCCGGAGCTTCAGGCCTTCGAGGCCAAGCTCGCCCAGTGGCCGCTGGTGCGCGAGGCCTATGCCGTGTCGGGCGAGGCCGACTACCTGCTCAAATGCGTAGGCGCTGATCTGGGCCTCTTGCAGGATTTCATCATCGGCGGCCTGACCTCGGCGCCCAATGTCGAAAACGTCAAGACGACGCTCATCATGCGGGTGTCGAAATACGAGCCCGGAGTTCCCATTCCATGACCGATGCCACGACTGTTTCGCGCGGCGGCTGGTTCAGCCTGATTTCGTCGGCGGCCACCGCCGTCATCGTCGGCTTTGCCTCGACCATCCTGGTCATCATGGAGGCGGCGCGCGCCGTTGGCGCAACACCCAGCCAGCAGGCCTCGTGGGCGGCAGCCCTGTGCATCGGCATGGCGGTCACCTCGTTCTTCCTGTCATGGCGCTACAAAATGCCGATCATCACCGCCTGGTCAACGCCCGGTGCCGCCCTCATCGCCACCAGTGCGGCGGGCGTCACCTATGCCCATGCGCTCGGCGCCTTCGTGGTGGCCGGGCTGCTCATGGTGGTGGCGGGACTGATCAAGCCGCTCGAAAAAGCCATCGAGAAAATCCCGGCACCGGTCGCCGCCGCCATGCTGGCTGGCGTCTTGCTGCGCTATACCTTGGGTGTGCCGGCCGCCGCCATCGCCATGCCGGTCATGGTTTTGCCGCTGGTGGTGATATTCTTCAGCCTGCGGATGATCTATCCGCTGTTCGCGGTTCCGGTGATCGTCGTGCTGGGCGTGGCCATGGCCGGTTTCAGCGGCAGCTTTGCCGGCAGTTGTTGCAGCATCGGCCTCACCGCCTTCGAGTGGACGACGCCGATGTTTGATTTCACAACCATCGTGTCAATCGGTGTGCCGCTGTTCCTGGTCACCATGGCGTCGCAAAATCTGCCGGGCTTCGCGGTGCTGCGGGCGGCGGGTTACCAGCCGCCGGTGCAGCCCAGCCTGCTGGTGACGGGGGCGGCGTCCACACTGCTGGCGCCGTTCGGCAGCCACGCCATCAACCTCGCCGCCATCACCGCGTCCATTGTCACCGGCCCCGACTGCCACCCCGAAAAGGACAAGCGCTGGCTCATGGCCTGGCCCTATCTGGTGTTCTACGGCATCATCGGCCTGGCCGCCGCTAGTTTTGTGCAGGTGCTGGGGGCGCTGCCCAAGGAACTGATCTCGGCCATTGCCGGCCTGGCGCTTTTTTCGCCGCTGATGGGCGGCATCACCGCCATGCTGAAAGACCCGCGCGACATCGAAAGCGCGCTGCTTACATTTTTAGTTACCGCCAGCGGCATAAGCCTGTTTGGCGTAGGCTCGGCCTTCTGGGGCCTGATGGCCGGGCTGCTGCTGTTCGCGGCGCGGCATGTCAAGGAGATGGCGCGGGGGCAGGGGGATTTTTGATAACTCCAGCGAAACTCGCGCGAGACTCACCCACCCCCGATCCGTCATCCCGGCGAAAGCCGGGACCCATTTGGATGACGACCCGGAATCCCTCGCCCGTGGAAACGGCACAATGGGTCCCGGCTTTCGCCGGGATGACAGGCTTTAAGATGCGATAACGGTGCGGGTCCGGGGCCGGTTTCCCCCGGCTGGCATCATCAGCAGAAATTGCGAACGGAACGTCTTGCTTTCCTCACTCAACGTCATCATCCTGACGGGCGGAAAGGATCACAACGCGGATGGCCGATCTCACGGACAGAAAGCATTTCGAAGCTTGGCTGAGAACCCAGCCGCTTGAGGTCTGCGCCGCCATGGCGGCGCGGGCGGTACTTCGAATTTTCCCAATGTTGATTTCTTTGTATGCGGTACCCGATGGGCGACCGCACATCCCATTCATTGGACACGACATTGTTTTGCCAGTCATCCGTGCCATGTCATCGCCCTTGTTTACCGCAAAATTTCCCCCTAAGGGCACCGAGCTTC
>JBKJQD010000152.1:0-4654 GCA_046594125.1 Aestuariivirga sp. | reverse complement strand
TGTCCGGCGGATAAGCGCACTGTTCTTCGTTGTGGAAGTGGTGCGCCCTACGGGAGTCGAACCCGTCTTTACAACGTGAAAGGCTGTCGTCCTAACCGATAGACGAAGGGCGCCCTTGCCCGAAAGCGTGGCCTCTATAGTGGGGTTCGGCGGGGATGGCAAGTCTTACGAAACCCGTGCCGCGTCCTCGATGTGGATCGATGCGACGCGGGTGCCGGACCAGTCGTCAATGGTCAATCTGCCCGCCACATGCAGGGGGAATTTGCGTTCGGTCAACAGCAATTCGCCAAGCTCGGTGCCGATTGCCCGGAAGGCGATGGCCTTGATGCGCGTGCCATCGCCCGACGCCAGCGTCAGGCGGATGTGGTCGCTGCCCGCCTGATCGGCATAGACAACGCGATGGGCCGGAAAGGCGAAAACCGGTGCCGGATGGCCGGTGCCATAGGGGCCTGCCTGTTCGAGGAGTTCAATCAGGTCCAGCGTGGCGCCGCTGGCCGACAGGGCCGCGTCAATCTGCAAGGCGCGGCCGGTGAGTTTCGAGACTTCATCCGCGAGGCGCTGTTCCATGAAGGCGCGAAAATCGCCAAGTTTTGAAACCTCCAGCGTCAGCCCCGCCGCCATGGCATGGCCGCCGCCCTTGACGATCAATCCGGCGTCGAGCGCATCGCGCACCGCCCGGCCGAGATCGACGCCAGCCACCGAACGCCCGGAGCCTGAGGCAAAGCGGCCCTCCTTGTCCTCAGCCAGCACGATGGCGGGCAGGCTGAAGCGCTCCTTGAGGCGAGACGCCGCCAGACCAACCACGCCCGGATGCCAGCCCTGGCGGGCCACCACCAGCACCGGCTGCAGGCGTTCCTTGCCCATCATCGCCTCGGCCTGCACCATGGCCTGATCAACCACCGCCATTTCGATCACCTGGCGCTCGCGGTTCAGGCGTTCCAGTTCCTGGGCAATGATGCTGGCTTCGCCGCGCTCGCTCGTGGTCAGCAGCTTGAGCGCCAGTGCCGCGTTGCCGATGCGGCCCGCCGCATTGAGGCGCGGCCCCAACAGGAAGCCCAGGGCATAGACATCGGGCTTGCGTTTGAGGCGCGACACGTCGGCCAGCGCGGCAAGCCCGAGGTTCTCGCGCCTCGCCATGATCTTCAGGCCCTGCCCGACATAGGCGCGGTTGAGGCCCTTGAGCGGCACGACATCGCAGACGGTAGCCAGCGCCACCAGTTCCAGCCATTGCAGCATGTTGGGTTCGGGCCTGGCCGCCGAGTACCAGCCGGCCAGCCGCAAGGCCCGGTTCACGGCGGCGATGAATATCATCGTCACACCCGCCGCGCAGAGATAGCCCAGCCCCGAGATGTCATCGAGACGGTTGGGATTGATCACCGCATGGGCTTGCGGCAGCACCTCGCCCGCCTGGTGGTGATCGACGATGATGGTGGCAAGGCCAAGCTCGGCCGCATGGGCCAGCGGGTCATGGGCCATGACGCCGCAATCAAGCGTCACCAGCACCTCCGCACCTTGCGCCTTGAGGGCCGACACTGCCGCGGCGCTTGGGCCATAGCCCTCGGTCAGGCGGTCGGGAATGTGTACCGCGCAGTCATGCCCCGCAGCGCGCAGGAACAGTTGCAGCAGGGCGGCGGAGGAAACGCCATCGACGTCGTAGTCGCTGATGACGCCGATCTTCTCGCCCGCCGTGATGGCAAGGGCCAGACGTGCCGCACCCTTCTCCATATCGCGCAGCGCCGAAGGCTGCGGCATCAATCCGCGCAGCGTCGGATTGAGGAATGCCTCGGCATCGTCGATGGCAACGCCGCGCGCAGCCAGCACGCGGCCCAAGAGTTCCGGCAGGTCATGGCGCTGGGAAATCGCCTCGGCGATGCGGCCGTCCTCAAGACGCGGCTGCCAGCGCCTGCCGGTGGCGGAGCGCTCGACATTGAGGAAGCAGCGGGTCATTCCCCCTCACAGCCGCTCGATGCGGATCATCCGCGGGGAGGCGGCCACATGGCCGTCGGTCTCGATGCGGGCCAGGGCGGCGCGCATTGCCGTTTCCACCGTGTCGTGAGTGATGAGAATGAAGGGAGCGGTGGCGCGCGGCGTGTCCTTCTCGATCTTGCCGCGCTGGAAAATGCTTTCGATCGATATCTTCTCATCGGCCAGGATGTGGGCCACGGCGGCCACCGCACCGGGCTTGTCATGCAGTTGCAGCGCCACATAGAAGCCGCCCTCATGGGCCTTACGGGGAGCGGCCCTGTAGGGGCGCAAATCCACGGCGGGAACTCCAAACGCCGGGCGGAAATTGCCACGCGCGATGTCCACCACATCCGACAACACGGCCGACGCTGTCGGATGCGCACCCGCACCCCGGCCCTCGAGCATCAGGTCGCCGACGAAATCGCCCTTCACCACGACCGCATTGAACACGCCATCGGTATCGGCGACCGGCGAACCCTTGCGCACCAGCGTGGGATGGACGCGCTGCTCGATACCATCCTCGGAAGCCACCGCCACGCCCAGCAGCTTGATCTTGTAACCCATCTCGGAAGCGTTGCGGATATCGTCCAGGGTGACGCGCTCGATGCCCTCGATGTCGATGGCGGCGAGATTGACCTCGGTGCCGAATGCCAGTGCGGTGATCACCGCCAGCTTGTGGGCGGTGTCGAAGCCGCCGACGTCAAAAGTCGGATCGGCCTCGGCATAGCCCAGCGCCTGGGCCTCCTTCAGCACGTCATCGAAGCTGCGGCCCTCGCCCGCCATCTTGGTCAGGATATAGTTGCAGGTGCCGTTCATGATGCCAAACAGCTTGCCGACGCGATTGCCCGCCAGGCCCTCGCGCAGCGTCTTGATAATCGGAATGCCGCCCGCCACTGAGGCCTCGAAATTCAGCGCCACGCCCTTGGCTTCGGCGGCGCGGGCCAGCCCTGAGCCATGGTGGGCGAGCAGCGCCTTGTTGGCGGTGATGACATGCTTGCCCGCCGCAATCGCCGCCTCGACCGCCGCCTTGGCCGGATCGCCCTCGCCGCCCATGAGTTCGACGAAAATATCGATGCCGGGATCAGCGGCGAGCTTCACCGGATCGTCGAACCACTTGAGTTTGGACAGATCATGATCGCGTTTTTTCGATCTATTGCGGGCGCTTACGGCGGTGACTTCAATGTTCACTGCAGCCCGAGAGGCCAGCAGCGCGCCGTGCTTTGCGAGAATATCCAGCACCCCGCCGCCAACCGTGCCCAGCCCGGCAATCCCCAGCCGCAAAGTCTTCGCCATGATCGTTCCGCCTTCGAAATCGTGAGTCCGCGCAGTACCGGCCCTTATGGCCGTATGGGCGCCGATTGGCAATGTGACTGTCCCGGGACGGTGATACATGGCACGATGGCCTGGCCCAAAGAGGAATGCAAATGACCTGGATCGCCACCGTCGCCTATGAACAGGCCGAAGGCCGCTTGAAGCAGCTCTATGACCGGGTCAAGGGCCCGGACAACAATGTCGACAACATCATGATGGCCCACAGCCTGCGGCCCCACACCATGGATGGCCACATGGCCATCTACAAATATGTCCTGCACCATTCCGCCAACACCGTGCCGAAATGGTTTCTGGAAACCATTGGCGTGCTGGTGAGCGATCTCAACCATTGCCACTATTGCGTGGAGCATCACTTCGCCGGGCTCACGCGGCTGCTGGGCGACGAAAACCGCGCCGCGCGCATCCGCCAGGCGCTGGCGGCCCGCGCCTTTGCCAAGGAATTTTCCGCCCGTGAACAGGCAGCGCTTTCCTATGCGATGAAACTGACACTTGACGCCGCTTCGGTAGCCCCCGCCGACATCGAAGCGCTCAGGCGGTCGGGTTTCGACGACGGCCAGATCCTCGAAATCAACCAGGTCACCGCCTATTTCGCCTACGCCAACCGCACCGTGCTGGGCCTCGGCGTGACCACCGAAGGCGACGTGCTCGGCCTGTCGCCCAGCAATTCGAGCAACCCGGAGGACTGGTCGCACCGCTAGGGAGGGCATCGGCTGAATTTATGTTCCTTATTTGTTCTTTTCCGGTTATGATGTGCATAAGCGCAAGCCGTGACTTGCACATGTGCAAATGAAACTTGCGCATATTCGCGGAAGCCGCGATTTTGGGCACGGCGGGGAGAATCGATGGCACCGGCAGTTCTGGAACTTTGTGCGGGCGCGGGCGGTCAGGCGCTCGGGCTGGAAATGGCCGGCTTCGATCACGCCGGACTCATCGAGAATGACGCCGCCGCCTGTCAGACGCTCCGCCTCAACCGGCCGCACTGGAAGGTCATCGAGCATGACCTGTTCGAGCCGCTGGACCTCCGGCCGTTCAAAGGCGTCGATCTACTGGCCGGCGGCCTGCCCTGCCCGCCGTTCTCGATTGCCGGCAAGCAACTCGGCGAAAGCGACGAGCGCAACCTGTTCAATGTCGGCATCAACTACGTGGATGAAATCCGGCCCAGAGCGGTGATGTTTGAGAATGTCAAAGGCATGCTCGATCCGCGCTTTGCCGATTATCGCGGCTGGATCGACAAGCGTCTGCGCAAGTTGGGCTACGAGCCGAGATGGAAACTGCTGCAAGCGTCGGATTTCGGCGTGCCGCAACTGCGCCCGCGCGTCTTGCTGGTGGCGGTGCGCAAGGAGGCAGCCTCGCGTTT
>JBKJQD010000123.1:0-9008 GCA_046594125.1 Aestuariivirga sp. | reverse complement strand
GTAAACAAGTCGCTGGCGCTGGGCATGGTGAAACCGGAATTTTCGGCGATTGGAACGGAGTTGGAGATCAGGATTCTTGGCAAGCTGTTGAAGGCGGTGGTGATCCCCGAAAGCCCTTATGATCCGGAAAACAACGCGCTCCGTGCCTGAGAACCGCTGCTTCTGCTAGTGTTCGTGGCCAAGGCGGCGAATCATCCATGACACAGCAGCAGCAGAGTTACGGTACGGGCGTCGTCTATATCCTGATCGCCGAATTGGGCTGGAGTCTGTCGGGGATTTTTGTGCGACTCATGCCGGGGCTGGACGGTTGGCAGATCAATTGCTGGCGCGGCTTCTGGATGGGAACGGCACTTCTGGTTTATCTCGTCTATGTCTATGGCAATCAGACCATCGCCATGTTTCGAGCTGTACCGCTGGTAGCGCTGATCGCTTCTGCCGGATTCTTCACGGCGGGCTCGACGCTCTATGTCTCGTCCCTGACATTGGTCAGCACCGCGACGGTTTCGGTGATCGGTGCATCGTCACCTATTTTCACCGGCCTGCTGAGCCCATGGATAACCGGTGAAAAACCGGGTCTGGCCGCCTGGGGCGCGGCGCTGCTTGCCATGGCGGGCGTCGGCATCATCGCCTGGGATGGCCTTGAGGGCGGCCATATCATCGGCATTCTGGTTTCACTCGGCGTGCCGATCTGCTTTGCCGGACAGACATTGGCGCTCAGGCGCTATCGCAATCATGAGATGATGCCGGCCATCTGTGCCGGCGGATTCCTGAGTTTTTTCGCGGCGGGTTTCCTTGGACTTCTGGCCGGGCATAGCGGCGGCGGTTTTGATGTCAGTCCGCGCAATATCGCCATGCTGGCCGCTATGGGGCCGTTGCAGCTTGCCATACCGCTGATCTTTTACGCCAAGGGGGCGCGCTCGGTTTCCGCCATCACCCTGTCGCTGATCGTGATGCTCGATGCCGTCATCAATCCGCTGTGGCCTTGGCTGCTGCTCGGCGAGGTGCCGGGGAAAGCCGCCTTCATCGGCGGAGCAATCATTACCGGCGCGGTTGTCATCAGCATCTTTGGCGGACGCTGGATGAACCGGGCCAGAAACTGATTACAGAGCCAGTTCCCGGCGATGGGCCGCAACGAAATCGGCCATGCTGATGAAGCGGAAGTCGATCTTCGGCATGGTGCCTGGGTCCATGGTGGCGCCGAAGCCCTGCTTGTCGTGGCGGCGAAATATCCAGCACGAGGCAAGACCGTGGCGGTTGGCGGGGCCGTGGTCATGGAACAGGCTTTCGGCGGTGTGTAGAATTTGCGCTTTGGCGATGCCGATTGTCTTCAGCTTGTCGAGCATGTAATCGAAATTGCGCGGCGACGGCTTGTAGGAACCGATATCCTGAGCGGTGTAGACCGCATCGAAGGCAACCGCCAGCCGCTTGTTGCTGTGGGCAAAGCTGGCGTTGTCGATGTTGGAAAGTATGACCAGCTTGTAGTGCTGCTTGAGATAAGCAAGGGACTCGACGGAGTCAGCAAAGGCCGGCCAGTCCTTGATCGAGTCGCCGTACGTCTGGCAGTCGTCCCAGGAAACCACCAGCCCCCAGTCCTCCGCCAACCTCTTGTAGACGACGGCGAGAAGTTCACTGTATTTCATCGCGGGCGTGATGAGTTGCTGCGAGGACTCGTGGCGGGCGTGGGCCGCGAGGATGGCATCGCGCGTCAAGGCCGGTTTGACGCGTGAGGTGAGCGGTTGCAGCGCGGCGATCATGCCACTTTCCCAGTCGATCAGCGTGCCATAGCAATCGAAAGTCAGGGCCTTGAAATCTGCTAGCTTCATGCCGGTGTCTCTATGCTTGAGTATTACTTGAAATTGTCCTTGGCGGTGCGCAGGGCGGCGAACACTTCTGAATCGCTGGCCTGTTCGAGCTTCAGGTTGCGGCGGATTTCAGGGCTGTCGGTGCGCAGGAAGGGGTTGGTCTTGAGTTCGTCGCCGATGGTCGTGGGGCAGGTCATCTTGCCCTCCAGACGGAGCTTGGTCACGATGCCGGCGCGCTGTTGCAGGGCGCGATTGCCGGGTTCGACGGAGAGCGCGAAGCGGGCATTGGATTCGGTGTATTCATGACCGCAGTAAATGTAGGTCGATGGTGACAGTGCCTTGAACTGGTTCACCGAGTGATACATTTCCTCCAGTGTTCCCTCGAAGACGCGGCCGCAACCCAGGGAGAACAGGGTGTCGGCGGCAAACAGCGAATATTCCGAGGGGATGGAATAGGCGATATGGCCCTTGGTATGGCCCGGACAGGCATAGACCTTGACCTCCCGGCCGGCGAACTGGAACACGTCGCCACCCGAGACCAGCTTCTTGATGCCGGGAATCCTGTCGGCCTCGTCCTTGGGGCCAGTGATGGCACAGCCAAACTGTTCCTTGAGGGCGAGATTGCCTTCCACATGGTCGATATGGTGGTGGGTGGTGAGAATGTGGGTCAGCTGCCAGCCACGGATTTTCAGTTGCTTTTCGATCTCCACCGCATCGGGCGCGTCGATCGAAGCCGTGGCCCCGCTCTTGTGGTCATGGACCAGCAGGCCGTAGTTGTCGGACCTGCAGATGAACTGGTGCATTTCGAGATGTGACATGGAAGCTGCTAACCCTGACTGATTTGGGCAGTGACCGAAGCGCCACTTGCCGGTATCGTTGAATGCGATGGACGTTGTCGATTTACGCGAATTCTATGCAAGCAGGCTAGGAAATACCACCAGGAGGCTGATTACCGGCGGGCTGAAGGTTCCGCCGGGCAGCCTCAAGGGTGGTACGGTCCTCGGGCTGGGCTATGCGGTTCCCTATTTGCAGAACCTCGCCCCCGAGGCCCGGCACAGCATGGCCTTCATGATGGCCCGCCAGGGGGTGATCCACTGGCCAGCCCAAGGTCCGATCCAGTCGGCCCTTGTCGATGAGTGCGATCTGCCACTCCTCGAAAGCACCGTCGATCTGGCACTCGTCGTCCACGGTCTCGAACTCTCGGAAGCGCCGGATGAAATGCTGAAGGAAATCTGGCGGGTTCTCGCACCACAGGGCCGGCTGCTGCTGGTCGTGCCCAATCGCCGGGGACTGTGGGCGCGTTTCGACTCCTCACCATTTGGCCATGGCCAGCCCTTCTCACGCCCGCAGTTGAGCGGTCTGCTGCGGGAGAGCCAGTTTTCCGTGGTGTCGTGGTCGCAGGCGCTGGTGTTTCCACCCTCGAGCCGAAGCCTTGTCCTTTCCTCAGCCACTGTCATCGAAGGGGCACTCGGCAGGGTCATGTCGGGATTGTCGGGGGTGATCATCGTCGAGGCGGTCAAGCAGGTCTATGCCATCGCGTCGGGAAAGCGTGCAAGGCGGCTGGCGCCGCGGTTGCGACCGGCGCTTGCACCAGCGCCTGCACGGCGCGAACCAGCCGATTTTTTGGCTGGGATATGATTGCAATTCGCAGCCGTCCCCCTATGAATAGCCCGCCCGGCGCGGAGGCTTCGCTATGGCGGGGCAGGGACAGGACAAGGAACCAGCATGGCGCCGGAACAACAGGATTTTTCGCTCGACAGCATCCGGCGGGAGATTGATGCCATCGATGATGGATTGCTCGACCTGCTGGGGCGGCGCATCGCGGCCTCCGAGCGGGTACGCGCCACCAAGTTGATCGATGGAGCCCTGGCGCAGTCGCCGATCCGGCCCACGCGGGAAGCGTCGATCTTGAGGCGGTTGCTGGCCAACAAGCCCGATGCGGTTCCTGCTGATATTCTGGTGCGACTTTGGCGGGTCATCCTGTCATCCAGCACCTTGGCCCAGGCACCCGTCATCATTCATCTGAGCCATGGGCTTGCCGGCAAGCCAGACCTGCGCGTTGCCATCGCGGCGCATTTCGGCGCAACGCCGCTGGAGGAGCACGATCACGAAGCGGCGGCCATTGCCGTACTCCAGTCCAATCCCGGCGACATCAGCGTGGTCGAGCCGCAATCGCCGTGGATCGAAGCCTTCATGCGCGGGCTGGCCGGAGACGCCCGGGTAATCGGCCTCATTCCAGCGCTGCGCCAGCACACGCAACCCAGTCTGCTGATTCTCGGTCATGCGCAAACCCAGCCGACCGGAGACGACGAAACGCTCGTCGCCAGCAGCGGCAGCCTGCCGCGTGATTTCTCTCCCGGCCCCCTATGGCAAATGCGCTGCGGCAATCACGTGCTGTCCGGCCTCCCCGGTTATCTGAATGAGGGGGACGGGCCGCTGGCGGCCCTGATGCGCTCCAATTCAGCGCTTGGTCTGAGGATTGCCGGACGTTATCCAAGCCCGATCGAGGTCACAACATGATGCAGCCCGACAGCAATCTCCGTCCACAGCCGAGGCCTGGCATTCTTGATATCGCTGCCTATGTTCCCGGCAAGAGCAGTGCGAAGGGGGACAAGATCTTCAAGCTGTCCTCCAATGAGTCGCCGCTCGGCGCCAGTCCCCTGGCGCTGGCCGCTTACGCCGCTGCGGCCTCGTCCCTGGAACTCTATCCCGATGGCTCCGCTTCGGTGCTGCGCGAGGCCATTGCCGCCCGCTACGGATTGCGGCCGGAAACGATTGTCTGTGGTGCTGGCTCCGACGAAATCCTGCAGCTCATTGCCCACGCCTACCTGGGACCGGGCGATGAGGCCATCTACAGCCAATACGGTTTCCTGGTTTATCCCATTGCCATCGCCACCAACGGTGCCACCCCGGTCGTTGCGACGGAAGGAGATTACACGGCGGATGTTGATACCATGCTGACCCGGCTTACCGCGAAGACGCGCATCGTGTTTCTGGCCAATCCCAACAATCCAACGGGCACCTATCTGCCGTTCAGCGAGGTGAAGCGGCTGCATGCCGGCTTGCCGAAGGATGTTCTCCTGGTGCTTGATGCCGCCTATGCGGAATATGTGCGGCGCAATGATTATGAATCCGGCGTCGAACTCGTATCATCCTTCGACAATGTGGTGATGACACGCACCTTCTCGAAGATTCATGGCCTGGCTGCGCTTCGCCTCGGCTGGGCCTATTGTCCGGCCCATGTGGCCGATGTGCTCAATCGTATCCGCGGGCCGTTCAATGTCAGTGCGCCAGCCATGGCGGCGGGGGCCGCGGCGATTGCTGACCAGGCTTTCGTGGAACGCGCCATCGCGCATAACGAGGCTTGGCTGCCGCAAGTGGCGTTGGAACTGGAAACATGTGGTCTCAGCGTGACGCCCAGCGCCGGGAATTTCCTGCTGTTACATTTCCCGTCCGGCCCACAGCGCAATGCGGCTGCGGCTGATGAATTTCTCGCTTCGCGCGGAATCATCTTGCGCCGCATGGATGCTTATGGCCTACCCGGCGCACTGCGCCTGACGATCGGCACGGAGGAGGCCAATCTCGCGGTGATCGCCGCACTCCGGGAATTCATGGCATGACGACAGAATTTCCCCGCGTGGCGCTGATCGGCGTTGGTCTCATCGGATCGTCGCTCTGTCATGTGATCCGGCGGGAGAGGCTGGCGGGTCACATCGCCGTTCACGCGCGAAGTGCTGCGACGCGGCAGAAGGCGGTTGAACTTGGCCTCAGCGACAGCATGCATGTGACGGCGGCGGAAGCCGCGAGCGGCGCTGATCTGGTGATTCTGTGCACACCGGTTGGTGCCTATGGCGAGATCGCCCGGGAGATCGGTCCCCATCTCAAGCAAGGCGCCATCGTCACCGATGTCGGATCGGTGAAGGCAGCCGTGGTCCGCGACATCGCCCCCTTCATCCCCGAGGGTGTGCATTTCATTGCCGGACATCCCATCGCCGGCACCGAACAGTCGGGGCCTGAATCAGGCTTTGCGGAGTTGTTTGCCAACCGCTGGTGCATCCTGACGCCGCAACCGGGTGCTGATATTGGCGCTGTGGCAAGGCTTGAGGCCTTCTGGCGCGCCTGCGGGTCCAATGTGGAGATCATGACGCCGGAGCACCATGATCTGGTTCTCGCCATCACCAGTCATTTGCCGCATCTCATTGCCTACAACATCGTCGCCACGGCGGCGGACCTCGAGGAGGTCACGAATTCGGAAGTGATCAAATACTCGGCTGGCGGCTTTCGCGATTTCACCCGCATCGCCGCATCGGACCCGACCATGTGGCGCGACGTTTTCCTCAACAACAAGGATGCGGTCCTGGAAATGCTTGGGCGGTTTTCTGAGGATCTGTCGGTCTTGCAGCGGGCCATCCGCTGGGGCGATGGGGAGACTCTGTTCGACCTGTTCACGCGTTCGCGCGAGGTCAGGCGCGGTATCATCGCCGCGGGTCAGGATACGCCAGCACCGGACTTTGGCCGCGGCGCCAATACGCGTTAATCGATTGGCAGCAGGTTGGCGATCTTGAACGGGCCGATATAGAGTTCACCATTCTTGGCGATGATGTCGGCTTTCGCCTGCTGGCCGAGGAGTCCCATGACGGCCTTGAAGGCAGCGCGCTGCTGGTCAGCCATCTCGATGTGCGGTTCGAGAATGGCGAGCAGGCCGTCGAGCGAGTTTGTGCTGGTATGAAGTACGCCAGCGATCCGCCGCCCGGCATCGAGCTCCATGGTTCCGGTACCGTGCCATGTTGCATCCTGGCTCCGCAAGTCGACGTCGTGGATGTCGAGCACCAGGTCGCGGCGCAGTGTGGCCAGCAGAGTTGCACTATCGACATCGAGAGAGGGGCGGCCCTCGCGCTGGTGATGGATCCCTGACATGGACAAAGCGACACCGTGAGCACCTTCGGGTTCTGGCCGGGTATGGAGCAGGACCTCGCTGGCGCTGAACAGATCGGGGATATTGACTTTCGGAATCTCCAACGAAAATTCGGGTTCGGGGCCGTCGCGGAATCTGAAGCTGGCGATGGCCCGGCTGTGGTCAATCCGCAGGACACCGGCCTTGGTGGACGAGACATTTGTGGGTCCATCCAGAAGCACAAGCACATGCCATGGGTAATAGGCTTGCGCCACGGCTTCCAGCCGCCCGGCTTCGAGACGGTAGGATTGCTTGGCTTCGATCACTGGCGCAACGCAGATGAACTCGAAGCGGAAGGGATAGCCGCCCCAGGATTCACTGGCACAGGCAAGAGACAGACCGCTTCGCGCCGCAGTGGCGCGGGCCGTTGCCGCCTGCTCTTGTACAATTCCTGACGCGACAACCCAGAAAATGCTCCAGAGGATGCCGAGGCAGACCACGACAATCAGCGGCATCACCATCCGCCAGGGTCTTGAACTTGCAGTATCCATCGGCCCCGTCATTGATTACATGAATGCATGGGAAACATGCAGCAGTTCTGGATATTTGGCTACGGCTCCCTGATGTGGAATCCCGGTTTCGACTATGTGACACGGGAACTGGCGCTGGTCCGGGGCTTTCACCGCCGTCTTTGCGTCAGGTCCTTCGTGCATCGCGGAACGCCCGAAAGGCCCGGTCTGGTGCTCGGGCTTGACCGCGGCGGATCATGCCACGGCCTGGCCTTCCGCATCGATCCCGGAAACTGGGACAGAACGCTCGCCTATCTCAGGGCGCGGGAACAGGTGACCTCGGTCTATCTGGAGCGGAACACCAGACTGACACTTGTCGAACATGGCGGCGAGACCGAGGCCGTCACCTATGTCGTTGACCGCTCACATGCTCAATATGCCGGCAAGCTGGAGATGATGGAAACCACGGCGCTGGTCCATCAGGGTGAAGGCGTGTCAGGGCGGTGCCGCGATTACGTGATGAACACGGTCGCCCATCTCCGCGAGATGAACATTCACGATGCCCGGCTGGAGTTGTTGGTTAAACACCTTGACGGTTAAGCCAGGGCCAATTCCACTCCGGATGCCTCGTTGAAACCCGTGGCCAGTGTCACGGCCTCCGCTGTTCCGGCCAGAGCCTGACAAAGATCCTCGAACATCGCCGCCGCCGCGGCATCACCCCTCGCCAGCAGATGGACATGCAGCTCATCGGCCAACCCGCAGGCGTTGTCCGCCGCGCCATCCCAGAGGCTAGAAAATCGCCCGATACTCACCGGTTCGCGGCGGCCATGGCGATTGCGCACCGCGACAAAGACCGCGCCCGGCAGAGGCGGACAAGAGTTCACTGGATAGATCGAATGGATATAGGAACGCCCGGAGGCACCGTGCCAGTACCAGAACCTCTCGCCAAATCCGAGGTCTTCGGGAAGTTTTGCAGTTATGGGGTGTTCGTACATCATGGGAACAAAACTAGAACGAATAAATTTCTATGTCAACCCCCATCAACTGCATTTCGAAAAACCGCACGCCAGGCAGGTGGCGCACCCCTCCTGAAAAATCAGTGCCCGTTCGCCACAGCGCGGACAAGCGGAGCGCTCCGCCATGGCTTCGGGCTCATTCACTGCCAGGCGCTCTTTTGGAATGAGAAAGCCGATCTCGATCATGTGCCGCTCGATGATTTCGCCGATAGCGGCCAGCAAGCTCGGCACATAGCGGCCATGCATCCACTGCCCGCCGCGCGGATCGAAGACCGCCTTCAACTCGTCGACCACGAAGGACACGTCGCCACCGCGGCGGAATACCGCCGAAATCATCCGCGTCAAAGCCACGGTCCAGGCATAGTGTTCCATGTTTTTGGAATTGATGAAGACTTCAAAAGGCCGCCGCCCTCCGTCCTCCATCAGATCATTCATTGTGATATAAATGGCGTGATCACTCTCCGGCCACTTCAGCTTGTAAGTGAAACCCGGCAGAACCTCGTGCCGGTCAAGCGGCAGCTTCAAATCACCATCCGCTGGCGCCAATGCCGAGAGCACCGAACCGGTAACACCGTTTGGCCGGAATGTGGTGCAGCCCTTGAGGCCCATGTCATAGGCGTCCTCGTAAATACCGACAAAATCCTTAAAGGAAAGATTGACGGGCACATTGATGGTCTTGGAGATGGAACTGTCGACGTGGCGCTGGACGGCCTGCTGCATCACCAAATGGTCCGCCGGGCGAAGGACCTCCGCTGTCACCAGCGCTGCCGGCAGTGGCGTCTCCGCT
>JBKJQD010000116.1:0-5577 GCA_046594125.1 Aestuariivirga sp. | reverse complement strand
GAGCTCGTCATAGGCCTTGAAGCGCGCCTTGGACTTGGCCTGGCGGGCCTTGGGGCTTGACGAAATCCACTCTGACTCGCGCTCGATGACCTTCTGCCGCGCCGCATCCTCGCGCTGCTCCTGGGCGAAGCGCTTGGACTTGGCTTTCAAGTAAGCCGAGTAGTTGCCTTCGTAAGGAATGCCGCGGCCGCGGTCCAGTTCCAGAATCCAGCCGGTGACATTGTCGAGGAAGTAGCGGTCATGGGTGACGATCAGGATCGATCCCGGATAGTCGCGCAAATGATGCTCAAGCCAATTCACTGACTCGGCATCGAGATGGTTGGTTGGTTCGTCGAGCAGCAGCAAGTCGGGCTTGCGCAACAGCAACTGGGTCAGCGCCACACGGCGCTTTTCACCGCCCGAAAGATTGTCGATCGAGGCATCACCCGGCGGGCAGCGCATGGCATCCATGGCCTGCTCCACCTGGCTTTCGAGATCCCACAGATTCTGCGCGTCGATCACATCCTGCAGCTTGCCGGCCTTCTCGGCGTTCTCGTCAGTGTAGTCGGCCATCAGCGCATTGTACTGGTCGAGGATGGCCTTCTTGGCGGCCACGCCCTCCATGACATTGCCCATGACATCGAGAGCTGGATCAAGCTGCGGCTCCTGCTGCAAGTAACCGACGCTGGCGTTGTCAGCCAGCCAGGCCTCGCCGTTCCATTCGGTGTCAAGCCCCGCCATGATGCGCAGCAGCGTCGACTTGCCCGAGCCATTGGGACCCAACACACCGATCTTGGCATCCGGGTAAAACGACAAATGAATGTTGTCGAGAACCTTCTTGCCGCCGGCATAGGTCTTCGACAGGCCCTGCATGTGATAGATGAACTGACGTGCCATCGCTTGAGCGCTCTTCCAAATGAGGGGATGTTTCGGCGGCGCTTCTAGCCGAGGCATGGCCAAAGGGCAATGCTGTCAGGACGAGCTGCGGAATACCTTCACCGTCATCATGCGGCGATACGTGAAGCCCAGCGCTTCATAAAGCCGGATGGCGCTGGTGTTGCCGGCAAAGGCATGCAGGAACGGCGTCTCGCCGCGCGCCATGATATGCGCCGCAACGCCATGCGAGAGTAACCCGGCGAGACCTGCCCCGCGAAACTCCGGATGGGTGCAGACACCACTCACTTCGGTAAACCCCGGCAGCTTCATGCGCTCGCCGGCCATGGCCACCAGGCGGCCCTGCTTGCGGATGCCGATGAAGCGCCCGAGGCAATGGGTGCGCGGCAGAAATGGCCCAGGTTTGGTGAGCGTTGCCAGCGCCAGCATCTCTGGCGCGTCGTCATCGCCAAGTTCGGCAAAGGGCGCTTCGGAGGGTGCGGCCGTCAGGCGCTGGGCCACCATCTGCACGCCTTCCGCCACCATAACGGCGATAGTTGCCTCCGGCAGTGGCGCAGCGCCTGCCTGCAACAGCACCAGACTCTGCTTTGGTGGGATAAGGCGTGCCAGTTCTTGCAGCGACTGAACGCTGTCATCGGCCGCCACCGCAAACGGCGAGACATCACTGGCATAGCGCAGGGCGCGGGCATTGCCCGTGGCGAACTCCGCCTGCCGGGTGCGCAGAGCATGGAGGATCGGGCGGTCAAGTTCGGGAAAGATCGCCCTTTTCCTTCCGTTCCTCCATCGCGATCTGCTTCTGGTAGCGGCCCTGGATGACATCGACGATCACCAGCGCCACCACCACGAAATAGAAGGTGGCCTTGGCCATCGGCTCCACCGGATAACCGAAGAAGGCGAGATGGGCGATGTGGCCGCCCTCGGCCAGCAGCATGACACCCACCAGCAGCAGCACAAACAGGCCCAGCACTTCATACATGCGGTTCTTCTGCAGGAAGCTCGCGACGCGTTCGGCGAGCAGCACCATGAGCGCACCCGACAGCACAATGGCGGTCGACATGACGATGAAATTCTTGGTCAGCGCCACGGCCGACAGCACCGTGTCAAAGGAGAACACGATGTTCATCACCAGTATCCAGAACAGTGCGGAAGCCACGCTGCGGTGCTTGGGGCCACCGCCTTCCTCGCCTTCAAGATCGTGCACCACCAGCATGTGAAAGATTTCCTTCATCGCCGTGTGGATCAGAAACGCCCCGCCGCCCATCACGATCAGGCTGTGGCCATTGAATTGACCCTCGAAAAAAGGCAGCGCGAAGCCGAACAGCGGCTCCTGGAATATGGCAATCAATTGCAGCACGACGAACAGCAGCACGATGCGCAAGGCAATGGCGAGGATGGTACCCATACGCCGCACATACTTCTGTTTGTCGGGGGCCACACGCTTGGCCTCGATGGAGATGTACAAAAGATTGTCGAAGCCGAGGACGGTTTCCAATGCCGTCAGCACCAGCAGCGTCAACAGATTTTCGGCGGTAAAGAGATCGGCCATGCCCTGCCCCAAGGAGATTCGCGCGTGGGAGCCTGATTAGCCCGCCTTGCGCCGCATGGCCAGCCAGCAGACGAGAAGGCCTACGGCGAAGGGCGGCCCGGCGAGGACGGCGACCGCTTCCCAGGTCACATATTGGCCATCCTGGTTGATCAGGAACAGCAACGCGCAGCCGCCGGAAAACAGCACCGTGAGCAAAGCCGCGGCTGCAATGACCAGCCGCAAGCCGCCATGGCGTGGCAGCCCCGCCGCCTCACGCCGTTTCTCGTGGCGGTCAAGCAGCACCCACAGGACCACGCCGAGGATGAGTGGAACGATGATGAGCAGGCTTCCAATCATCTTAGTTTGCTCCGCCTTCCGATGCCACAGTGGAATTGAAATTACAGCCGCCACCGAAGAGCGTGAGTAGAAGGTCAATAACAAGCAGCAGGACATGCATCTGCGCGCACCTTTATTTTCTACGCGCCACAAGAACGGTCAGGATGGCCTTCACCGCGAGACTGCCGGCCAATAGAACCCCAATCCCGTTGCTGGCGCTGTCGGCTGGTCCAAGGCTTGCCATGAAGCCGAGAACAACAAGCAACCCGATGATATCGAGAACGGCAAGCACGTAAAAGGCCCAGAGTACCGGTTTGGCCGTTCCGAACAGGGCGATCAGCACGAGAACGTTGAGAGTAGCGATACCCGCCGGGATCAGCGCCACGGGTCCTGCTCCAGCCGCCATGATGGAGCAACCGCCTGCGAACAGCACCATGATCGCGCAAAGGATGCCAAGAAGGACGTGCATTTACTTCACCTGCATTTCGTCATCACGGGCAAAGCTCACGCAACACCCCGGCTCACCGCCATACGCTTCTTTGCCGATTCATCCCTGTAAAACATGTTGTAGGTCTCGAACGGAATGATCTGGCCGTTGGGTGTCACGAAGTGGATGCAGGAGCGTTTCACGCGGCCAATGCAGAAATTATGGGCGTCCATGAATTCGACGATGGCGATGCGGAAAATGTTTTCGTAACCCATGCCTTCCGGCACCGGGATTTGCGGCAGGCAGCACAGCAGTGCATCGAGTTTTTCCGGATTGTTGCACTCGGCCGTCGACAGCGAGAAGAAATTGAGGATCTGCTTGTGCAGGTCCGGATATTTCTCAAAGGTGATGGCATTGGGCAGCGCCTCGACCAGCATTTCCTTGGGGAAGAACGAAGTGATGGGGGCGATCTTCGTGCCGCTTCTGAACGCATAACCGATAGCGATCGATTCCGGATTGCACGGCAGCGGGATGATGTCTCCTTCACCGAAGGCCGTGCCCGCTTCAATGATCTTGCGGCGGATGCCGGACAGTACGATACGGTCGCGCTCGGCTTCAAAATTCTCGTTGCGGCCGGCATCCTGAATGGGCTGGAAGGTGATGCCGCGCACGCATTTCCATTGCAGCGCATGCTCAATGATCTCGCCCAGCTCATCATCATTCACGCCGCGCTTCACGACGACCACCAGAGTGGTCGAAATCGATTCTTTTTCAAGGGCTTCCAGCGCTTGCCTCCTGATCCGCGTGAGGTCAGCACCGCGCAGCACTTTATGTGCCGACGCCCGCAATGAATCAAATTGAAGATAGACCTCAAAGCCGGGCTTGAAGGCGGCAAGTTGCTTGACGAACTCCGGCTCCTGGGCGATGCGGATGCCGTTGGTGTTGAGCATGATGTGGCGGATAGGCCGCCGTTTCGCCGCCGCGATGATCTCCAGGATTTGCGGATGGATGGTGGGCTCGCCGCCCGATAGTTGCAGCAGGTCGGGTTCGCCTTCAGACGCCACCAGTGCGTCCATCATGCGCTCGATTTCGGCCAGCGGGCGATGCGCGGTTTTCGCCGTCGAGGAATCGGCAAAGCACACCGGGCATGTCAGGTTACAGGCCTCGTTGACATCGATCAGTGCCAGACAGGAATGCTGTTCGTGGTCCGGGCACAGCCCGCAATCGTAGGGGCAGCCGAGTTCGGTTTTGGTCTGCGGCGCCAGGGGCCGGTCGCCAGGCTTCAGGTAATCATGGCATAACTTATAGTAAGCAGCATCAGTGGAGACCAGCGACTTCTGCGCGCCATGGGCCTTGCAGCGCTTGAGATAATAGACGTTTTCATCCTCGATGATGATCTTGGCCGGCACCAGCGCCATGCAGGTCTCGCACATCGAGGTGGTCTGGCCGTAAAAGATGTAGGGCGCGATCTTGCGTATGGGCGCGTTCATGATGCGCTGACCTTCCGGTTGAACAGGCCGGCCGTCCAGTCCGGCCCCATGATGGCAATCAAGGTGGTAAGCAAAGCCAGAATGCCAAAGAAACCCAGCGGCGGAAATCCGAAGCCCGCCGCCCCGATGACGCCCGCCGACCACAGGCCGGTGAGTGCCATGACCACCCGCAGCCCCGCCTTGGACTGGTCGCGCAGTCCGTCGCGCGACTGCTCCACCGCATTGGCGAACAACACCGTGAACAGTCCAGCGAGAAATCCGGGCAAGGCGATGAAGATGACGAAAATCCACACCAGGAACGAGATCCCCGGCAGGCTTTCGATCATGAAAATCTGCCGGAACAATTCCCACAGAAACAGGATGACCGCCGCTGTCACCGCACCTCCGGCAATTTGCAGCCAGCCCAGCACCCGGCACCAGAAGTCCGCACGGCTCATGACCTGCCCTCATGTTTGCGCATCATGAACAGGGAATAGACCACGAGTCCGGCGCAAAGGAAATGGAACAGATTGAACGGCCCGATTACCGTGCCATAGGGTTTGAGGAACTCCCACAGAAATCGCTGGGCGGCGTACGTGAACACCAGCGTGTAAAAGCCGTTGGCGGCAAACCAGGCATTGCGCCTGCCGATCAGGATAAGGGCGGCGATCAGGAAAGCCAGCATCGAAAACGACTCATAAAGTTGCACCGGATGGCGGGGAATGCCGTCGCCAAAGTCATGGCCCCAGGGCAGCGACGTCGGCGTGCCATAGGTGTGGTCCGGCAGCCCCGCAAGAAAACAGCCCCAGCGCCCGACGGCGACACTGGTGGCAAAGCCCGGCACGAATATGAGGCCGGTGGAACCGCGGATGCCGCGCCAGCCCTTGAATGCCTCAATGGCCGCGATGGCGCCCGCCAGTGCCCCCACGATGCTGCGCCCAATGCCC
>JBKJQD010000457.1:0-6564 GCA_046594125.1 Aestuariivirga sp. | reverse complement strand
TGAGCAGCGGAAATCCGGCGCCCAGATCAAAGCGCATCTGGTGGCCGAACACCGAAAGCGTACCAGTCCCGGTCCGGTCATCCTTGCGGTGGCCATGCTGGCGGACATGGGCCATGAGATCGAGATATTGCTTCATGGCACGAAGTTTAGCCGATTCCATCGGCGATTGCGAACTCCGGCAGTTGTGACACAGCAAAAGCTGTGAAATGAAAGGAAACGGACCATCATCGCGTATTAGCCTTGACACACCATGCGGGAAAACCTGAACCGGTGAACCAGTTTGAGGATTTGAACGATCAGTCGCTGATTGCCGCGGCGCTGGCGGACCGCAATGCCTTCGCCGGGATCGTGCGGGCCTTTGAGCCGGTCCTCAGGCGCTATGTGCGGCGGCTGCTTGGGCCTTCGGCCCAAGCGGTCGAGGACGTATTGCAGGAGGTTTTCATCAAGGCCTATGTGAACCTCAACGATTACGATGATTCGAGGCCGTTCGCCCCGTGGATTTATCGCATCGCCCATAATGAGTCAGTCAGCCACTTGCGCAAGCGCGGCACCCAGCCGCAAGTTATCGACGGCGAGGCGGGCCTGCTCATTCTTGAGCGCTTGTCCGATGGGCACGGCAGTTCCGACAACCTCGACATGCTGCAAAACGATGCCGAGTTACACCGGGCACTAGGGCAGATCGACAGCCGTTACCGCGATGTGCTGGTGCTGCGCTATCTCGAAGACAAAAGTTACGACGACATTTCCGATATCCTCGAGATGCCGCCGGGCACCGTTGCCACCCGCATCCAGCGCGGATTGAAGAAAATGCGGGCGGCCTTCGCGGCCGCCGGAAAGCACAATCACCATGACTGATCTTGAGAAACGGGTTCTGGAGAAAATCGAGCGGCTCTCGCTGCGCCCGCGGCCTCCAGGCTATTTTCTGGCGAGGCGCTCGATGTTCTGGAGTCTTGCCATCGCAGCCATCGTCATCGGCGGCATCTGCGCATCGGTGGTGATATTCATCGTCAGCGATTTCATCCGAACCGGCGGGCGCGGTTTCGACGCGATGCCCTTCGACGAACTGGCCATGGGCCTGCCCTTCATCTGGCTGGCCCTGCTGGCCCTGTTCGTGGCCAGCGCTTTCTTCACCATCAGCAAGACCGGGCGTGCCTATCGCCATGGGCCATTCCGCCTGGCAGGTCTCGCAACGGCGTTGAGCCTTGGTCTCGGTGTGCTGTTCTATGTTTCTGAAATTGGTAAGACCGTTCATGCCTTCCTGTCCGCCCATGTCCCGGCCTATCAGCAAATGACCCAAATACCCTATGCCGAATGGCAGCGCCCGGATGAGGGCTATCTGGGTGGTGAGGCCCTGTCGATTGATCGTGAAATGCATATGCAATTGCGCGGCTTCGACGGCAAACGCTGGACTGTCGATATCTCGAAGGCCGATCTTCTGCTTGACACATCACCCGTTGAGGAGGGCGACGTCGCCATGCGCGGGCAGCGGACCGGCCCATCAAGTTTCGCGGCAACCTCGATTGCGCCCTTCGATTAAATCAGCGGGGCATGAAAGAATGCCGCCCGGCGCCGCGTAGTTCTGTGAGGTGCCGCGAAGATCGGTTCCAACGCGCCTTCAGACAGAGGATACTGACATGCAAAATAAAATCTGCTTGGCAGCAGCGCTGCTGGTTGCCGCCTCGCCGGTCATCGCACTGGCCGCCGGAAGTTATGCGCCAGTCATCGTGCCGGCCGAATTTTCCACCACCATCGACAATCCGTTCTTCACCATGCCCGCCGGCAAGAAAATGTATTTCAAGTCAAAGACCGGGGAAGGCGACGAGAGCACGGAAATCATCATCACCGGCAAAACCCGCAAGATCATGGGCGTCGATACGCTTGAATATTGGGACCGTGTCTCACTCGGCGGCGTGCTGATCGAGGACACCCACGATTACATCGCCCAGCACAAGAACGGTGACGTCTGGTACTTCGGCGAAGCTGTCGACAACTATGAGAATGGCAAGTTGAAGGATCATCACGGAACCTGGCTGGCTGGCGAGGACAATGCGCTCCCCGGCATCTGGGTGAAGGCCAAGCCGGTGGCCGGCGAGGCCTACCGCGAGGAATATTATGTAGGCGAAGCCGAAGACATGGCCAAGGTGGTATCCACCAGTGAAACCGTGACCACGGCCATGGGAACCTTCAGCGGCTGCCTGAAGACCCGCAACTGGACGCCGCTGGAGCCGGACGTTAAGGAAGAGAAGTTCTATTGCCGTGAAACCGGAGGCACGGCACTGGAGGTGAATGTCACCACTGGCGAGCGCGATGAGTTGATCCGCGTTGAACACGGCGGCTGATCCGCCCCGGCCCGGCATTGCATTTTGTAAAACTGAAAGATTTCGCCTTGCCGGGCCGTAGTGTGATTGGGATGGAGTTGCCTTTGGGGGGAATGACCGGAATGCGAAGGATTGCCGCCTGCCTTGCGCTTTTGGCCGGTGCCTTGTTCACACCGGCACTGGCCGCCGAAGAGTGCACAGCCCCCTGCTTTGGTTATGACCTTTCGACCAAAATGAATCTGGACTGGATCATAGGGTCACACCCCTCCAATTTCAGATCAACCGATGTCTATCCCTCGTTTGAAGGCGAATTCTGGTTTTCTCCCGCCGAGCATCTGAAACTTGTCAGCCACCTGACCACCGAACCGGTGCTCGACAAGGTCCCGGGCGAAAACCGCTATTTCGGCGATGTCGGAACCTACGCCGAGGAACTTTACGCGCTGATTGAGTTTGATCCTCTCACCGTGCGGATCGGCAAGATTGACGCCGGCTTTTCCCTCGCCTCCGATGTGCTTTCGGGCATTAATTCCACCAATCTCGTCGGAAATTTCGACACTGACCAGAGTTGGGGCGGCGAAGCGGCGGTAACCTTTGACGCCATGGGTCTGCCGCAACGGCTTACGCTCGACGCTTTCACCACCGATCGAACCTTCCTCAGCCAGTCGCTCTTCACCAATCGCGGGCGCCTCAGATTGTCCGAAGGCGAAGCTGGCAACACCACCGGGCTCTCGTCCTTCTCCGCCATTCTGGACGGCTGTGTCGGGGCCGACGCTAACGAATGCTATGACCAGGGGCGCTTCGGTTACCGTCTGGCGGCACGTTACCAGCGCGCCGGGCACCGCACCCAATACCAGATTGATGAGGACCTTAAGGCCTATGGCGAGACGGCATTGCTCGCTGCCATCACCGGCGGCACGGGCGATGAAGACCACGGCCTGCGCCTGCTGGCAGAAGGAGGTTTCCTTCGCCATTTCGAAGGCGGCAGCGACGATGCTTTTGTCGGAACGCTGTCAGCGGGCTACATCACCGGCCCCATGCTCTACCAGGCGGCGTATACTTTGCAGCACGACATGGTATCGGGCGGTCCCGATGTGAACGAACATCTGGCAAACTTGTCAGCCGCTTACAACCTCAGCGACGGCGTTGAACTTCCGGGCGGCGAGTGGATCGTCACCGGGGAATACACCTTCACCCGCGATGCGGATGGCCAGAACGATCACCTGCTGAGTCTGGAACTGGAAATCAAGTTTGACGGCACCCTCGGCGGCTCCACCAAAGGCAAAGCTGAACCCGACTGAACTCAGGCGAGCTTGCCCATCGTGCCCGTGTGTTCCGCCAGCAGATAATAGACGGTGACGCGATGCTTGGTGCGGTCAGCCTTCATCTTCTCGCCCACCGCCTTGACGGCGGCTTCGGCGGTCTTGGCGTCGAGGCCCAATTTCTTGGCGCAGAAACCGTCGACCACGCGCTTTACTTCAGCCGGATCGGTTACTGACACGAATTGCGAATCCTTGCCGCGCAGCGCGATGCCGCAGTACTTGACGATCTTGTCGACCACCTTGGCATCGACGGCGGCGGTATATTTGGTGATGTCGGCGGAATAGTCGGTCATGTGCGAATCTCCGGAGTTTGGTCGGGATGGAAGGATAACATTGCGATTGTGGCGCGCACATGAATTCGCCGCAAGGTTGGTTTTGCGAGGCCCCTTCCATTCGCATCGTCCTGCCCCTATATTCAGTCCGTCACGTCCGCAAGGGCATGACTATGGTGATAAACGGCTGTCGTAATAAACCTTTCGGACCCGGGGGCAGTACCCGGCGCCTCCACCACAGTCCCCTGAAGCCGGGGGCCGGTGCTGGGGGCGAAACAGGATCGACGAGGGTGTAAAGGATTGTCTTTTGCCCGGGATGGTACCGCCGATATCGGGCTAAACATATAGTTGCCAATGACAACTATGCTCCGGTCGCTCTCGCCGCGTAAGCGGTGCGAAAAGCCGAAATCAAGTCCTTGGGCTTAGCAGCTTAAGGCGGGGTCCGCCGGCACCTGGCAACAGAAGCCGGCACTTCCATTTTGACAGGATGACTTTATACGGGCGGCGCGGCTATTATCCCCCGCGAGTCGAAGATTACCGGTAAGAAGTGACGGCCATGCCCGACGACCTGATGCGTTATGACCTGCTTGCCCAACAGGCCCTGAGGGGCGTGGTGCGCGAGGCGCTGCGCATCGCCGAGACCACCGGCCTCCCCGGCGAACATCATTTCTATATCGCCTTCAACACCAAATTTCCCGGCGTCTCGATCGGCGAGCGGCTGGCGGCGCGCTATCCGCGCGAGATGACCATTGTCATGCAGCACCAGTTCTGGAACCTCAAGGTCCACGAGGACCGTTTTGAGGCCGAGCTGTCATTTGACAACATCCCTGAAAAACTGGTGATCCCGTTTGACGCGGTGAAGGGCTTTCTCGACCCCGCTGTGCAGTTCGGCCTGCAGTTCGAAAGTGTGGTGGCCAAGCCCGTCCAGGTCACGGACTCCGCCAAACCCGCCATCAAGGCGTTGGAAGAACCGAAAGACAATGCCCCCGAGAGCTCGGCCAGCGAGCCGCAAGGCGATGCACCCAAGGTGATTTCACTCGATTCATTCCGCAAGAAGTGAGTTCAAAAAGATGCGCCGATTATTGCTGGCCACCGTCCTGCTTTTGCCGCTGATCGCCGTTGGCGCGCGTTCACAATCGGCAACCGACGTCAAAGCCCTGGCCACCATGAGCGCCGATGAGCTGGCAAAGCTGCCCGCCAAGAAACTCTTCGGCGCCCAGAAGCTGCCTGCCGCCGACATGGCCTCGCGGGCCATCGGCAGCTATGCCAGGGGCTGCATGGCGGGCGGCAAGGCGCTGCCCGTCGATGGCCCCGCCTGGCAGGTGATGCGCCTGTCGCGCAACCGCTACTGGGCACATCCGGCGATGGTCGCGCTGATCGAGCGTCTGGCCCAGGATGCCAGGAAATTCGATGGCTGGAACGGGTTGATGGTGGGCGACATGGCCCAGCCGCGCGGTGGCCCCATGCTGTCGGGCCATGCCAGCCACCAGATCGGTCTTGATGCCGACGTCTGGCTGACCGCCATGCCCGACCGCCTGCTCAGCCACGACGAGCGCGAGAAGCTATCGCCCAGGCTGGTGGTCAAGGACCGCAAGACCATGGACTACAGCGTGTGGACCGAAGCCCATGCCAGGCTGATCAAGAGAGCCGCCTCTTACCCGGAAGTGGCGCGTATCTTCGTGCATCCGCCGATCAAGGCGGAGCTGTGCAAGTGGGCCACCGGCGACCGTTCGTGGCTGGCCAAGGTGCGCCCCTACTACGGCCACAACTACCATTTCCACATCCGCATCAACTGCCCGAAGGATTCGCCCAACTGCAAGAACCAGGCACCGGCCAGGCCCAAGGATGGCACCGGCTGCGGCGAGGAACTGGCCTACTGGATGGGCGATATTCCGTGGGCCTCCAAGACGCCCGATCCTAATCCCAAGCCCGTCAAACCGCCCCGGCCCGCGCCCCCCTTGACACTGTCGGCCCTTCCTGCTGAATGCCGCGCCGTTGTGACGGTCGAGTAATTCAGGCCTGCTATTCAATCTAAGGAGCAGCGTCCCACGGGGCGCATCCATGCAAACATCGCAGAGCGGTTCGCCGCGCCCCACCCTCAAACTTGCCTTTGCCTCGATCGGCGTCGTCTTCGGAGACGTCGGCACCAGCCCCCTCTATGCAATGCGTGAAGCCTTGCATCCGGTCGTGGCGGCGGGCGGCGACCTGCGTGAAGCGGTACTCGGCGTTGTCTCGCTGCTGCTCTGGGCGCTGATCCTCATTGTCACGCTGAAATACGTGATCCTGCTGATGCGCGCCGACAACAAGGGCGAAGGCGGCATTCTTTCACTTGTCGTACTGGTCGAGACGCTACTGGCCAAGCGCGGCGGCTTCGTGCTGGCGCTGGGCATCGTTGGCGCCGCCTTCTTCTTTGGCGATGCGATGATCACGCCGGCCATGTCGGTGCTGTCGGCGGTTGAGGGCCTTAACGTCATCAACACCGGCTTTGCGCCCTATGTGGTGCCACTCACTCTGGTCATCCTGATTTCGCTCTTCCTCTTCCAATACCAGGGCACGGCGGGTGTGGCCAAACTGTTCGCCCCCGTCACCACCGTGTTGTTCTTGGTCATGGTCATCATGGGGCTCAAACACATCTTCGTCGCCCTCGAGATGTTT
>JBKJQD010000405.1:0-7128 GCA_046594125.1 Aestuariivirga sp. | reverse complement strand
CTTCCGCAACCGGCGGCGATGCCGGCACCCCTCTATCTCCGCGCGCCCGATGCCAAGCCGCAAACAGCGAGCGTGCGTAGTCCGGCAGCTCTCCAGTTCCGTGCCGGAACAGCGCTGGACGCCGCCCTCTTCGCGGAACTTTACGCGGAGTGTTTCGACAATCCTTGGGATGCCACGGCCTTCGCGCAGCTGATGGCCATGCCGGGTGCCGCGCCGGTCATCGCCATCGAAACTGGTATACCCGTTGCCTTCGCACTCCTCAGGCAGGCCGCCGACGAGGTGGAAATCATCACCATCGGCACCAGGCCCTTCGCCCGCCAGCGCGGTGTTGCAAAGGCCATGCTCGATCATCAGTTCACGGAGCTTTTGCCCGCGGGCGCCGCCACGGCCTTTCTTGAAGTGGCGAGATCCAACGTGGCGGCCCAGGCGCTTTACCGGTCATGCGGGTTCAGCGAAGCGGGCGTCCGCAGCGGCTATTACGAGCGCCACGGTAGCGCCCGCGAGGATGCCATCGTCATGCGCAAGGTTCTGGCCCGGTGATCCGGCTTAGACCCACTCTCGTTCTCCTGGCCTTCGCGCTGGTCACACTGCCGCTCATGCCAGTGCAGCAGGTTTTCGTCTGGGTCTGGCCCGCCATGGCGCGGCGCTTTCCCATGCACTATCACCGCATCGTCTGCCGCATTCTCGGCATCCGCGTGAAGGTCATCGGCGCGCCAACCGTCACGGGACCAACACTGATTGCCAGCAACCATGTGAGCTGGCTCGACATCGTGGTGCTGAGTGCCGTGGCGCCGCTCTCCTTCATTGCCAAGCGTGAGGTCGGCGGCTGGCCATTTTTCGGCTCGCTCGCCAGACTTCAGCGCACCGTCTTCGTGCATCGTGACCGCCGCCACGCCACCGGCAATTCCCGCGATGAAATGCAGGATCGCCTGAAATCCGGCGACATCCTGGTGCTGTTTCCGGAAGGCACCTCCAGCGACGGCCACCGCGTGCTGCCCTTCAAGAGTGCCTTTTTTGGTGCCGCTGAATATCCCGGCGTCGTGGTGCAGCCGGTAACGCTTGCCTATAGCGGCCACCGCAATCTGCCGATGAATCGCCGGCTCCGGCCTTCATATGCCTGGTATGGCGACATGGACTTGCCGCCCCATCTTTGGGAAGCGCTGTCGACTGGGCCAATTGAGGTGACGGTCATCTGCCACGAGCCATTGTCATTGTCGGGCGAACTAACCCGCAAGCATCTCGCCGCCCATGCCGAAAGCCTGGTGCGCCAGGGCCTGACCCTCGCGCTTCACGATCCGGCGAAATTGGGCTAGACCCTTCCCCATGGAAATCACACCCAAGAAAGTTTTCGTCAAGACCTATGGCTGCCAGATGAACGTCTATGACAGCGAGCGCATGCGCGATGTCCTGGCGCCGCTCGGCTATTCCGCAACCGATGCGCCGGAACAGGCCGATCTGGTCATCCTCAATACCTGTCATATCCGCGAGAAGGCCGCCGAGAAGGTCTATTCGGAACTGGGCAAGCTCCGCCGCATGAAACAGGCCCGCCACGCCGGTGGCCACGAGATGGTGATCGCCGTGGCCGGCTGCGTCGCCCAGGCCGAGGGCGAAGAGATCGTGCGCCGCGCCAAGGGCGTCGATCTGGTTTTCGGCCCGCAGACCTATCACCATCTGCCCGAGCTTCTGGCGCGGCGAAGAGCAACCGGCGCCGTGGTGATCGAAACCGAATTTCCGGCCGAAGACAAATTTGGCGGTCTGGTTTCGCGCAAGCCTTCTGGCCACAATGTCACGGCCTTCCTCACCGTGCAGGAGGGCTGCGACAAGTTCTGCAGTTTCTGCGTGGTGCCCTATACGAGGGGGCGGGAATTCTCGCGGACCGTCGAAGACATCGAAGTAGAGGCCCGGAAACTTGCCGCACTGGGGGTGCGCGAAGTGACCCTGCTCGGCCAGAACGTCAACGCCTACCATGGCCGCGATGGCACCGGCAGCGCCGCCACGCTGGCTTCCCTCATTGCACGGCTGTCACAAATCGACGGTATCGAGAGACTCCGCTACATGACGAGTCACCCGCGCGACATGACCGATGAGCTGATCGCCGCCCATGGCGAAAACCCCAAGTTGATGCCCTACCTGCACTTGCCGGTGCAGGCGGGCAGTGACCGGGTGCTCAAGGCCATGAACCGCGGGCACACGGCGGACAGCTATCTCCGGCTGATCGAATCAATCCGCAAGGCGCGCCCCGATCTCGCCTTGTCCAGCGATTTCATTGTTGGCTTTCCCGGCGAGACCGATGCCGATTTCCGCGCCACCCTCGATCTGATCCGCGCGGTCCGCTACGCCTCGGCCTACTCCTTCAAATACTCGCCCCGCCCCGGCACACCCGCCGCCGGGATGAAGCGGCAGGTTCCCGAAGACGAGAAATTGGCGCGGCTGCATGAGCTGCAGACCCTGTTGCGCCAGCAGCAGGACCAGTTCAACCGCGGTAGCGTAGGCCTGACCTTGGCCGTGCTGGTCGAAAAACCCGGCCGTGACGCTGGCCAGCTCATGGGCCGCTCGCCCTATTTACAACCGGTTCACTTTACCGGTGAAACTGGCTTGATCGGCCAAATCGTCCACACCCAAATAACGGGTGTTGGAACCAACAGCCTTTCGGGTCATTATGCACGCGCGGCCTAACGATTCTGGAGAAACGATCCATTGAATCCGCCTTTCACTGCTGCCCAGCTTACCGGCACCAAGCCCGGTGCGGCGCCCGACGACACCGATACCCTCACGCTTGCCTTCGATGACAACCGGCTGTTCTCCGCCATGTGTGGCGGGCACGACGAGAATCTGGCATTGATCGAGCACCGTCTGGCGGTCGACATCACACCGCGCGGCAACCGCCTCGCGGTGCGCGGTCTGCCGCCCAATCGCGCCGCCGCCCGCGAAGTGCTTTCTTCGCTCTATGGCAGGGCGAAACGCGGGCTGGACGTCACCCGTGGCGATGTCGAAGGAGCAATCCGCATGCGTGAAACGGCCCAGGCCGAAGCCACCGAAGGAGCGGTGCGCACCCGCCGCAAGCTGGTGATGCCGCGCACCCCGATGCAGGGCCGCTATGTCGAGGCCATCCGCAAGAATGAACTGGTGTTTGGTGTCGGACCGGCCGGCACCGGCAAGACCTATCTGGCGGTGGCCTGCGCCGCCGAAGCCCTGATGAACGGCGAAGTTGACCGCATCGTTCTGTCGCGTCCAGCCGTCGAGGCGGGCGAGCGCCTGGGCTTCCTGCCCGGCGACATGAAGGAGAAGGTCGATCCCTATCTGCGTCCGCTTTATGATGCGCTCTATGACGTGGTGCCAGCCGCCTTGGTCATCAAGGGCATCGCCGAAAACCAGATCGAGATAGCCCCCCTGGCTTTCATGCGCGGCCGCACGCTGGCCCAGGCCTTCGTCATTCTCGATGAGGCCCAGAACACCACGCCGTTGCAGATGAAGATGTTTCTGACGCGCCTTGGCGAAGGCAGCCGCATGGTGGTGACCGGCGATCCGACCCAGGTCGATCTCCCCAACGGCGTCACCTCCGGATTGGCCGATGCGGTGGGCACACTTCAGGGCGTTGACAGCGTTGCCGCCATCCAGTTCGCCAACGCCGACATCGTGCGCCATGCCCTGGTGGGCCGCATCGTTGAGGCCTATGACAAGAAGGCGGCGGCCAAGCCCCGGTCATGATTGTCCGATGACCGTTGCCATCGCTGTCGAGGATGAAGCCTGGAACGCCATTCCTGGACTTGAACATCTGACCAGGGCCACTGTTGCCGCCGCCTTCGCGGTAACCGGTGTCGAGGAGGCCGGATTCGACGCCAGCATCCTGTTTGCCGATGACGCGGCGATGGCGGCGCTGAACGGCAAGTGGCGCGGCAAGGCCCATGCCACCAATGTGCTGTCCTTCCCGGCGGAAGACATGCCGCTGCCGGATGGCGAGGCAAGGCCCCTGGGCGACATCATACTGGCCTCGGGCGTGGTGGCCCGCGAGGCCGCCCAACAGGGCAAGTCATTGCCCGATCACACCACACACCTTATTATCCACGGCCTTCTGCATCTTCTGGGCTATGATCACCAGGATGACGGCGAGGCCCGCGAGATGGAAGGCCTCGAGACAGAAATCCTGAAAGGATTGGGTATTTCCGACCCCTATGAGCGACAGTGACAGTAGTAGCGGCGGGCCGCTGAACGAAACCCGGAAAGACACGCTTTGGCGCAAGATCAGGAACCGCTTCGGGCGGGCCCGGGAAATGGGCCTGCGCGAAAGCCTTGAGGGCGCGCTCGAAACCCACGAGGCCCAGAACCCCGGTGAGACGGTGCGCGAGGAAGCCAAGTCGATGATGCTCAACATCATCGAGTTCGCCAGCCTGCGCATCGACGATGTCATGGTGCAGCGTGTCGATATCGTCGCCATCGACGAAACCGCCACCATGCGCGAGCTGCTTGAGACATTCATCGACGCCAACCATTCGCGCCTGCCGGTCTACCGCGAATCACTCGACGGCATCATCGGCATGATCCACGTGAAGGACTTCATGCGCTGGGTCACGGCGCGCGGCGCCCGCAAGAAGAAGACCAAGGCTGGCCGCGCCGCGCTCACCGGACTGACCATCCCGGCCGCGGAACTTTCGACTTCCGTCAAGCAGTCGGGGCTGCACCGCGAGGTGCTTTTCGTGCCGCCGTCGATGCCCGCCCCCGATCTTCTGGTGCGCATGCAGGCAAGTCACATCCACCTGGCCATCGTCATCGACGAATATGGCGGCACCGAAGGCCTGATCTCCATCGAGGATCTGGTGGAAGTGATCGTCGGCGATATTTCCGACGAGCACGACACCGACGAAGGTGAACTCATCAAACCCGCCGAGGACGGCACCCATACCGCCGATGGCCGCGTCGATATTGCGCAGCTTGAAGAGCTGCTGAAACTCGATCTGCTCTCCGACGAGGACGACGAGGAAACCGACACCCTGGCAGGGCTGGTTTTCAAGATCGCTGGAAGGGTGCCAACCCGTGGCGAAATCATCCGCCACGAGAATGGGCTGGAGTTCGAGATTCTGGAGTCGGACCCGCGGCGGGTGAAACGGGTGCGGATCAACGCGAAGAAGGTCGTCGTACCTTCGAGCGAAGGCGGCGGCGAGGATACGAGTGGTTAGCAGGCTGGTTATATACGCTGATACTATCCAGTTTCCCTCTCCAAGCGAGAGGTGCCGTGAGATAAGTTATCAAGAGTAACCAATGGCGCCGTCACATTCCCCTCCCAACTCCGTCACCCCAGCGCAGGCTGGGGTCCCGCTTTGAACGCTGGAACCTGTTGAAAGTAAGCGGGATTCCTGCCTTCGCAGGAATGACGGTTGGTGGGTGAGCAACTTCATCCACGGCTTTGCCACCGCCATCAAACTTTCCCTGGACAGTAGTACTTTCGTGGAGGGTGGCGGGTGCGGGGAGATGGCGGCCGTACATATGAGTCAGGAACTCACGCCGCTGCCTCTACAACATACTCGGCAGCACCCGGTCTGGCGGGTTATGGCCATCGACCCAGGTCTTGATGTTGATGATCACCTTCTCGCCCATGTCGATGCGGCCCTCCATGGTGGCGGAGCCCATGTGCGGCAGCAGCACGGCTTTCTTGGCGCGCAGCAGGCGCGGGTTGACGGCGGGTTCGTGTTCGAACACGTCGAGGCCGGCACCGCCCAGTTCATTGGCCTCCAGCATGCGGGCCAAAGCGTTCTCGTCGATCACTTCGCCGCGCGCCGTGTTGACGATGATCGCCTCCTTCTTCATCAGCTTGAGACGCCGCGCCGAAAGCAGATGATAGGTGGCGGGCGTGTGCGGGCAATTGACCGAAACGATGTCCATGCGCGCCAGCATCTGGTCGAGGCTCTCCCAATAGGTCGCCTCAAGCTCCTCTTCTACTTTGGGATGGACGGGTTTCCTGTTGTGGTAATGAATCTGCAAGCCGAAAGCCTTGGCGCGGCGGGCCACGGCGGTGCCGATGCGGCCCATGCCGATGATGCCGAGCCGCTTGCCCCAGATGCGGCTGCCCAGCATCCAGGTGGGCGACCAGCCGGCCCATGAATTGTCGGCACCGATCACCTTGGCGCCCTCGATCAGCCGCCGCGACACCGCCATGATCAGCGCCATGGTCATGTCGGCGGTGTCCTCGGTGAGAACGCCCGGCGTATTGGTCACCGTGATGCCGCGCGACAGGGCGGTCTCGACATCGATGTTGTCGACGCCGGTGCCGAAATTGGCGATCAGCTTCAACTGTTCGCCCGCCTGCATGATGACCGCCTTGTCGATGCGGTCGGTGACGGTGGGCACGAGAACCTCGGCGATCTTCACCGCCTCCAGAAGTTCGGCCCGGCCCATGGCCTCGTCGGAGGCATTGAGGCGGGTGTTGAACAATTCCATCATGCGGGTTTCCACGGCTTCGGGAAGCTTGCGCGTGACGACGACGAGGGGCTTGCGCTTGGTCATGGGCTGGTCCGCGTTCCGTTACCGTTTCTTGACACAATCTTAACCCTGAAACGGCAATCGTGTTAGGGGAAAGACGTGGGGCCAGCCGTTGCACGGGTGGTCCCATGGTGTAAATCGGGATTCATCTCTAGCAGAGGGTCCGCCAGGCGGGAAGCCGCAGGCTTCCATCCTCGCGGGCGATGTGGGAATAATACGAATCATGACGAAGTCTCGCGGCACAAACCGGCGGATCGGGTCCATCGTGCTGGCCTTGGGCTGCCTTTTGGTGGCTGGAGCCACGGCCTGGTCGTTTTTCGGCAAGCGCACTGATTCGCTGGCCAGCATCACGCCGGGCGAGACCACGGCGTCCATCGACAATGGCGAAAAGACGCTTGGCCCCTCCGGCCTGCCGGTGCCGCGCTTCGTGTCGCTCAAGGCCGAGAAGGTCAATGTGCGCCGTGGGCCGTCGAGCGACCATCCCGTCGCCTGGGTGTTCAACCGCAAGGGCATGCCAGTCGAGATCGTCGCCGAATTCGAGAACTGGCGCCGCATCCGCGACAGTGACGGCGAAGAGGGCTGGATCCTGCAGAACATGCTGGCCGGCAAGCGCACGGCGGTCATTGCACCCTGGCGTCAGGGCCAGACCATGCC
>JBKJQD010000296.1:0-2864 GCA_046594125.1 Aestuariivirga sp. | reverse complement strand
ATGGAGCGCTGGCGCTGGATGCCGGAGAACCTCGGCGATCACTACCTGATGGTCAATCTGGCGGCCTTCGAATTGCAGCTCGTGGAGCAGGCCAATGTCGTCGAGCGCATGAACGTCGTCGTCGGTGCCGTGGCAACCCAAACTCCGGAATTCTCCGACGAGATGGAATATGTCGAGTTCAACCCGACATGGACGGTGCCCTATTCCATCGCCACCAAGGAAATGCTGCCCAAGCTGCGCGCCAATCCTTTTGCTTATTCAGCCGAGTTCGACGTCTTCGTCAGCGGCAAACTGTCATCCTGGGGGGCGATTGACTGGGCAGCCTATGGGCCGGGCAAATTCCCCTTCACCTTCCGCCAGCGTCCAGGTCCGAAGAATGCCTTGGGCCGGGTGAAGTTCATGCTGCCCAACCAGCACAATATTTATTTGCACGACACGCCGGCCAAGGACAAGTTCCTGCAGACCACCAGGGCCTTCAGCCATGGCTGCATCCGCCTGTCGCGGCCCATAGACTTCGCCTACACCATCGTCGGTGGTATCGCCGGATGGTCCAAGGCCAGGATCGATGGGGCAATCGCGGCGGGCAAAACCAAGCAGGTGCCGCTGCCCTACAAGCTGCCGGTGCATCTGATTTATGCCACCGCCTTCGACGGCAGCAACGGCATCGAGTTCCGCCCCGACGTCTATGGCCGCGACCGCAAACTCTACGCGGCCCTCTTCGGCAAGCCGTCGAGCTGAGAGAAATTTCTTCTAACGCTTGGCCATGGCCAGGCGCTTTGCAGCTTCGGCACTGCCGGCCTTGGCGGCCTTCTGATACCATTCGATTGCGAGGTCCGGATCTGCCTTGAGACCCTGGACCTTGAGTTCGGCAAACACACTTGGGTCATAGGTGCGGCCAATGCCATATGCGCCTTCGCCTGATCCTTTGCCGTAGGCCTGTTCATAGAACAGCCGCGCCGACAGGAGATCGCCCGCCTGGAACAGCAGGTCGCCCTTGGCGAGCAAGGCTGCCGCCTCGACGCTCTGCGGCAATATGATCGCGGCGGCATTGCTGGGCAGGGGAATGGCCGAGGCCCGCGACGTTCCTGCTGTTGATGCGGGCTTCAGCACCACCGTCTCCGGCGCCGCAGCGGCCGGCAGGATCACCGGTGTCAAGTTGTCGAGGGCGACAGTCATTTTCTTGACCGGCGCCGCCAACTCGCCGCTCTCGGCTTCAAACGCCGCCACCGCCACATCGAAGCGTTGTTTGGAAGCAGCCGGGACAACCAGTTTCAAATTGTTGAGATCGGCAAGGCTGAGGCGCCAATCGCTTTCGGCGTCCTTCTTGCCAGCCGTGAGATAGGCGGATTCGGGCAATCCGCGGATCTTCAGAAACAGAACCTGGCTTTGCAGGCCCGGCTCGGCGTGCAGCGCCAATGGAATATAGGTGTTGAGTCCGCCGGTGACATCGGCGACGTCGAGCTTGGCCGTGGCGATCCGTTTCTTGGCGATGAAGGTCGTCGTCTGGTTCGCTGCGGGCGGTGTGGCCGCCACTACTGCCAGGCTGGGCTGATTGACGGCAGGTTCCGCCACAAGCTGGGTCAGCGCGATCTTGACATGATCAAACTGCGATGCGCCAAAGCCGACACCGGCCCCGGTGACTGCCGCCGCAAGTGCCGCCAACACATAGGTCTTGGCGTGGCTCATGCCGCTCCGCCGTGGTGGCGCGCTCAAGCGGCGGCCAACATCATTGGCACGGCGTTCATAGGGCAGGGGTGCTGCTCCACCATCGTCCATGCGCCGTGTACTGATGAATTCGCCATAACCGGATTGTGGATGTATTGCGCCATTGGCCGGGCGAAGCCTGCGATAGCGTTCCGCCAGTTCCTGGTGCCCAGCACCCGCGCTGTCTTGGTAAAACCAGCTTGGCTCACCACGGCCGTCGTCGTTTCGGCTGGTTGCCTCCGGCTCCGGGAGATCATTCGCGACGGACCGCTTTTGCGGATGTGTCATGTCAATTCTCCTGTGTTGTTGCCGGAATGTTTGCGCTGTTCTTGGCCAACTCTTCAAGTGCGAGGTCCGCGGCAGCGGAGCGGGTCCACCCGGCGACCCCGCTGTTCAGATTGATGCCCGCCCCTTCGCTGTCCTGCATCAGGCCTGCAAACAGCGCCTTTGCAAAGACCGCCAGATGCTGTTGTTGCGGCGAGCCTTTGGGCCAGCGCACGGCGGCAATCACTAGCGATGACGAAATGGTTTCGACCGACTCGTCAGGCTTCAGCAGCCCGGGATAGAGCTTGGCGGTGAGCAGCGACGGCGCGTAGAATTCATTGAGCGCCGGGCTTGGATGGATGGCAACGAGATGCAACCCGCTGCCCGGCTTGAGCCGCGCCAGTTCGGGAAGCGGTGATACGCCAACCAGAACGGCGGCATCGGCCCTTCCGTCCTGCACCGCGGCAATGGCGTCATCGCCATTGAACGGCAGGACGGTGACATCGAGCTTCAAGGCACGAATGAGCGTGAGCGACGTTTCATAGGAGGCGTGGGTGGCTGATCCGATCGCCAGCCGCTTGCCATTCAGATTGGCGAGCGATTGGATCGAAGCACCGGCCAACAGTGCCACATCGATGTTTGCAAGCTTCACCAGATAGTCGATCTTTCCGCCAGCAGCCGGTTCAAGGCCTTCGCCGCGCCTGAAAGCGACACTGTCCGAGGGCACCAATGCAAGGTCGATGCCGCGAAGTTCGGCGAGGTCAGCCAGATCCTGCGCCGGACTGGCGCCGATCACCGGAAGAACGCGCAGGTTATCGACATGATCGACGGCGCGCGCGATGCGCAGCGCCAGCGCCGTGCGGTAGGGGCCATCGGCGATGAGGCCCAGCGTCAAG
>JBKJQD010000141.1:0-5863 GCA_046594125.1 Aestuariivirga sp. | reverse complement strand
TGAAAGCTCAAACCACGTCTGTGCCAGCTCCGAGCCGGCCAGCAAATTGTTCAGCCGCCCCGTCTCGACATAGATTCCGGCGTCACCGCCATGCTCGAGCAACTTGCTCTTGCCGCCGGGCGAAAGCGTTGCCTTGCCGACGGTGAGTTGCCCGGTTGACGAGATGAGGCCGGTGACAACACGGGGGTCGCCGCCAACCATCGACCACAGCCTGTCGGCTTCCCGCAGCACGGTGAAATGTCCCCGCGCGGCAGCCTCGGCCCGGCCCGCGGGCCAATTGCCGACAAGTTCCGCGCACTCAAACTTGGGTTTGTTGACATAGGGCTTGGCCTGCGCGTATTTTCCCGACGTGCCTGTGGAAGGCGGCGGCGCGAAGTATTCAAGAACCCGCAGTTCCTCGCCCGCCAGCGCCCAGGCATTGTGCCACGTGTCCTTGCGGAAAAACACCGACTCGCCCTGGCGCGCCAACTGCACCTCGCCGGTTTCCGGATTGGCGATCACCAAGGCGCCCTGCAAAACATAAAGCACCTCGTCAGCGCCAAAAATTGTGCGGAAAGATTCAGAGTGCCGGAAACCTTCGCCTGCTGGAAAACCGAAGATGAGCTGGTGGATCTTGCCGCTTGAAAGGTAAATCCAGTCATTCACCAGCCCCGCTTCCGCGTCTCCCCATAAATAGCGCGTGACATTCTAGTAAGCGATGAGGGTTGGCTGGTCAAAGGCCGGGCGGGGAGAGGACTTGTAGGCCATGGACACGTGATTCCCTGTTTGAGTGATGTTCAATGGGTTGTGGCGGCGGTGGTCCGCCGTCTGCACGGCTTCTGATTGCACAGTCGGCGGCACGAAGCCGGTGCGCACCGCCTCGGCGCGCCGGCTTTGCATGGACGTCATCGCCTGGGTGACAATGTCGAGAACATGCACTGCATGGCTGGGATGGCTTGCCGGCGGTTGCCCCGACAGGATTGAGCGGCAGAAGTCGCGCACGCCGTCCGTCCACGGCCACGCCAACGGCGCCCCGAAGTTTCGCCAGCAGCCGCTGTCGTTGGTCCACAGGTCGTAACCCTCGGGTGCCCAGTCCTGGCCGACTTATTGCAGCGTTCCGCGCGTACCATAGAGTTCAATGCCAGGCGTCTTGTATTTCTGCTGCACATAGCCCGTGGCGAGTGTTGCGAGGCAGCCAGTGGCAAATTCCAGCGACAGCAGGAAATTGTCCGGAGCCCGCTCGCCGCCTGCATCGCTGCCGTTGGCAAGCGCGTGGACCGACCGCACCGGGCCAAGAAGGCCGGTAAGAGTCGTTAGTCCATAGACGCCGAGGTCTCGCAGCGGGCCGGCGTCTTTTTCATGGAACCAAGTCGCCCAATCGGGTCCAGCCCAGCCGTAGAGCGCCCGGGCGCTGCGCACGTTGCCAATTTCTCCTGCGGCAATTCTGCGATGAACACTTTGAAACACCGGGCTCAGCGTGGTGAAGGGGGCGGCGGCGAGGCGGAGATTTTTTGCGGCCGCGAGGGCCACCAACTCTTCTGCTTCCTCGACAGTTCCGGCGAGCGTTTTTTCGACCAGGACGTGCTTGCCGGCCTGAAGGGCTGATTTTGCGTGGGCGTGGTGAAGCTGCATCGGCGTCAGCGCGACCACGCCTCCGATGTCGGCGCGTGACAGCAGCGCGTGGAAATCCGTTCCGTGCGCTGCAATCCCGAAGCGCGATGCGAGCCCGCGCCGCATTTGCCGGGGTGCGGCCGCAAATGGCGGCTAATTCGACGTCCATGCCCTCATCGCGCAACCGCCTGATCTGGCGGACGTAGATTTCGGCCACATTGCCGGCCCCAAGGAGTGCGAGTTTCAGAGTCGACATGGCTTCAAATCTGAAAGGGCAGGAACCGGTCTTGCACGCCAGCCCCTGCGCTGAGTTGGTTTACTTGATGCCCTTCCGCCACTCGCCCTCGACGGCGGCCTTGTTGGCGGCGATCGGTAATCCTCCCATTTTTATTGGGATCTGATTGTAGAACTTACGCTGCTGATGGCGGGCTCACGGCACACCTCCGCCACGCCCAAACCACCTTCAAACTGGCGCAGCACGCCCATGATCTGCGTCCCGGTAAATCTACTCTTCCTCATCAGAATCTCCTCGCTCTTCATTCCGAGAAAATTCTACCTTCAAAACCCCTTAGTCTAGGGGATGATTGCCCTCGCCGTCGCTGCACTCGTCCGCCAGGGATATGACCTGCATTGCATTTTCGTCGGTCCCGGCCATGAGAATGGCGAGCTCGTGCGCCATGCGCGCAAACTGGAAATTGCCGATCGCATAAGTGTCACCGGCACCGAAGCCAACATTCCCAACTTCATGAAGTCGATCGACATCCACGCCATTTCATCGGCTTGGGGCGGCGCGTTTTCCATTGCCACGGCTGAGGCGATGGTCAGCGGCCTTCCCACCGTGGTGACCGATGTCGGCGACTGCCCCTTCGTGGACGGCGGCACCGGGCTGGTGGCTGCCCAAAAGGATCCCGATGCGCTGGCGGCCGCCATCCGGCAACTCGTCGACATGAGTCCCGACGCGCGCGCCCGCATGGGCCGCAATGCACGCCGTCGCGTCATCGAGAATTTTTCCCTTGATCAGCATGTAGCAAGGCATCTGGCGCTCTACGAAGAAGTCATGGCCCGGCGCGCGCTGGACTCATAAATATCGAGCCACTGGCACAGCTTGCTCAGGCCTGTCTCGAACGGCGTATCGGGGACGTAGCCGGTCAGCTCCTGGAGCCGCTGCGTCGATGCAAAGCTATCGACGACGTCACCCGCCGCCCGGGCGGCATAAAGGATCCGCGCCTTGCGATCGACTACCTTTTCAACCAGCGCAATGAAATCGGAGATATGGATGGGACGCCCCGATCCGATGTTGATCACCCGATGCGGCGCGACCGGGCTGATGCCTTGAAGGCCCGCCGACTGCCGGTCCGGCACCACCGCCATCATGCGTACGAGTGCCTCCACCGCATCGCCCACATAGGTGAAGTCGCGCGACATCTTGCCATGATTGTAGACGGTGATCTCCTTGCCGGCGCGGACTGCCGAGGCAAACTTGTAAGGTGCCATGTCGGGTCGGCCCCACTCGCCATACACCGTAAAGAAACGGATGCCAGTCATGGCGACGCCGGTGATGTGGCTATAGCTGTGGGCCATCAGCTCGTTGGCCTTCTTGGTCGCCGCGTAGAGCGACACCGGATGCTCCGTTGGCTGCTCTTCCGACCACGGAAGAACCGTGTTGGCGCCATAGACAGAGCTCGACGAGGCATAGAGCAGATGCCGCGGAGGCATGCGGCGGCACATGTCCAGGACGTTGGTGAACCCGACCAGATTGGAATCGACATATTTATGCGGCGCCTCGAGCCCTTGCCTCACCCCCGGCTGCGCCGCGAGATGGACCACGATTTCCGGTTTGAAGACGGCGTAATAGTCCGAGAAGCTCGGCCCGTCACAAAGATCAACGCGATCCGTTGCGAAGCCGAAGCGCGAGGCCAGCGACGCGCTGCGCGCCTCCTTCAGGGCGATGTCATAATAGGACGTGAAACTGTCACAGCCGCGGATGTCGTGGCCGTCGGCTAGCAGGCGCGCGGCGAGATGATAGCCAATCATGCCTGCCGCCCCGGTAACCAGTATGCGCGTCACCTGATCCTCCCGTCGTTGCGCCTTGCCCGCTCCAAATCCAAATTAGCGGTGAAGCCATCCCGGTTGCAATTCATTTAAACTTGACGGCTTAACCAGCCTCCCGCAAAAACGCGACCGAAGGCTTGGCGCCGCAGAATTGTTCCACGGAAGTTGCCGCACAGTCCCGATGGGTGGCAATAGATGCGCAAGTGCCACCTGGGGTCAACGGCTGAAGGACAGGTGATTGTATGCGTATTGCGATGATAGGCGCTGGTTATGTAGGATTGGTGTCGGGCGCCTGCCTGGCCGACTTTGGGCATCGCGTAATTTGCGTCGACAAGGCCCAGGCAAAAACCGATGCCCTGCGGCAGGGGCGCATACCGATTTTTGAGCCGGGCCTCGAAGATATTGTCGCCAGCAATGTCAAATCGGGGCGCCTGGAATTCACCACCGACCTCAAGACTGCGGTCGCCGACGCCGAAGTGGTCTTCATCGCCGTTGGCACGCCGTCGCGCCGAGGCGACGGCCACGCCGACTTGTCCTATGTCCACGCCGCAGCCCGCGAGATTGCCGCGAGCATCCGCGATTATACCGTCGTCGTCGTGAAATCCACCGCACCGGTTGGAACCGGCGACGACGTCGCCCGGATTATTGCCGAAACCGCGCCGGGGGCTGCCTTCTCAGTCGTCTCCAATCCGGAATTCTTGCGCGAAGGCGCTGCCATCAGCGATTTTAAGCATCCCGACCGCATCGTCATCGGCATCGACGACGACCTGCGGGCACGCGAGGTC
Source organism: Aestuariivirga sp. (assembly GCA_046594125.1). Classification (GTDB taxonomy): domain Bacteria; phylum Pseudomonadota; class Alphaproteobacteria; order Rhizobiales; family Aestuariivirgaceae; genus Aestuariivirga. The sequence continues at coordinate 1,436 of JBKJQD010000141.1, read as the reverse complement.
ATGACGCTCGTTTATCGTCCGCTCTATCTCAATCAGGCGCCCCTGCTGTTCACCACCAGGCGGGCCTCGGAACTGATCAAATACGCGGCCAACGGCTTCCTCGCCATGAAGATCACCTTCATTAACGAGATGGCCGATCTCTGCGAAAAAATCGGCGCCGACGTGCAGGAGGTGGCGCGTGGCATCGGTCTCGACAACCGTATCGGCAGCAAGTTCCTACATGCCGGACCGGGCTTCGGCGGATCGTGCTTTCCCAAGGACACACTGGCGCTCGCCAAGATCGGTCAGGACAACGAAAGCCCCCTGCGCCTTATCGAGACCACTATCGCCGTCAACGACCAGCGCAAGCGCGCGATGGCGAGGAAGGTCATCCGCGCCCTCAACGGCGACGTCCGCGGCAAGTTGATCGCTATTCTCGGATTGACCTTCAAGCCCAACACCGACGACATGCGGGAATCCCCGTCGCTGGACATCATCCAGGCCTTGCAGGACGGCGGCGCGCAGATCCGTGCCTATGATCCCGAAGGCATGGAGGCCGCTCAAGGGTTGCTCTGCAATGTCGAGTTTGGCACCGACCCCTATCAAATTGCCAATGGCGCCGATGCCCTCGTAATCGTCACCGAGTGGGCCGCCTTCCGCGCCCTCGATCTCCGCCGCATCAAGACGCTCCTGCGCACGCCTGTCGTCGTTGATCTGCGGAACATCTACACCGCCGCCGAAGTCCACGGCGCCGGCCTCCGTTATGCCGGGATCGGTCGTCCCACTTCGATCTAGGAACGAGGACGGTCTCTAAGTGTGTGTCCCGAGAGTTCTTGAATCGGATGAGTCATTTGTGATTCCATGTTTGCGGATTGATTCTTCCGGTGTCCGCCGATGTGGACGCAAGAGAACCGAGGCCGCGATGACCGCAGCGGGTTGCGTTATCCCAGCGATTTGACCGATGCGGAGTGGGCGGTCATTGCGCCGCTGATCCCGCCGGGCAAACGCGGTGGCGACAAGCGGACAGTGGACCTGCGTGAAGTGGCGAATGCGCTGCTGTATGTGCTTTCGACCGGCTGCCAGTGGCGGGCCATCCCCAAGGACCTGCCGCCGCGCTCGACGGTGCATGGCTATTTCGACCTGTGGACCTGGGACGGGACGATCGCGCGCATCCATCACGAGCTCTATGTGCTGTGCCGGGAGGCTGTGGGGCGCGAAGCATCGCCGACCGCCGCGATCATCGATAGCCAGAGCGTGAAAAGCGCCGAAAAAGGGGGGCCTCGGACCCGCCCGGATACGATGCAGGCAAGAAGATCAAAGGCAAGAAGCGGCACATTCTCGTCGATACCCAGGGCCTCCTGATGCATGCCCTCGTGCATCATGCCGGCATCCAGGACCGCGATGGCAGTGTGCTGGTGATGGCGACACTCTTCGGCCTCTACCCGTTTCTGCTCAAG
>JBKJQD010000065.1:0-9924 GCA_046594125.1 Aestuariivirga sp. | reverse complement strand
TGAACATCTGGCTTGCACCAAAGCATGTCTATCGGATGAGCGACAAGCAAGCTCTTAATTCGGGTGACGAGGCCCGGACAGCTTACGCCAGCTACATAATGAAACCTGGAAAATTGTCGCCTGGACGGCAATGGTATCATGACACGACACGTGAGCCTATCCGTGACGAGACACTTCGGGAGGGATTTGTGGTTGTGGGGGCCGTTGTCGAGAAACCCGATGTGCCCACAACTTCAAACAAAGGCCGCTACGCCCTCGAGAACGCATTTGCGGCCTTGTTCAATCCCGGACTCGACGGCAAATATCTCGATGAAGCCATTTCCGAATGGCGGGCCAAGTCGCTCAACAAAGGCGCCCTCGCCCGCATTGCGATTATCCGCAAGGGCGCCGCGGCGGGGGATGGCCAGGTTACGGTTACCTTCCCGAACGGCGAATCACGCCGGATGAAGCCCGGCCCCAGCTCCCAGATCACCAAGGCGGTGATTGAAGTGTTCGCGCCGCGCTTTCTCGGTAAGCCCGCAATATTGTTTGTCAGTGAAAGCGGCAACAAGATTGTGTCGCGCGACGACGAATTGGCGAAAGCCATCAGCCTGCAGATCAAGTCGGACAAGAACCTGCCCGATATAATACTCGTCGACCTTGCGCCCGTACATCCTTTGCTGGTCTTTGTTGAGGCGGTCGCGACAGATGGCCCAATAAATGCGCGCCGGAAAGTTGCGCTTGAAAAGCTTGCGGGTGATGCGGGCTTTCCCATTGAACACGTCGCGTTCGTCACTGCCTATCGTGATCGCAGTGGTTCACCATTCAAGAAGACCGTGGATGCGCTTGCTTGGGGTAGTTACGCGTGGTGCGCATCCGAACCGGACGGCCTGATAGAGCTGTCCACAATGCGCGGGAAGCTGAAATAGATAACTGCGTCGATCTGCGGCGCGTCATCCAGAAACAGCAAAGGCCCGGCGAACAATCGCCGGGCCTTCTGCTTTTCGCTCTGCCGCTGGGGCTAGTTGTTGCTGCGCATGATGCCGAGGATGTTCAGGATATGCACGAACAGCGTGATGAAGCTGCCGTAGAGCATGAAGGCGCCGAAGATTGACTTGCCCTTGGCCACGCCCGGCGCATCGCCCTCGATGTACATTTCCTTGATCTGCTGGGTTTCATAGGCGGTGACGCCCGAGAACAGCAGCACGGTGACCACCGAGGTGATGAGGCTCATCATGCTGCTCTGCACGAAGAACACGTTCACCAGCATGGCGATGATGATGCCGATCGAGGCCATCATGAAGAAGGCGCCGAAGCCCGACAGGTCACGCTTGGTAATGTAGCCGGCAAGGCTGGTGGCCCCGAAGGTGGCGGCCGAGATCAGGAAGGCGCGGTAGACGATACCTGAATCGATGGCGAGGTAGTGGCCGACCATCGGCGCGATCGCCAGTCCCCACAGTGCCGAGTAGCCCCAGAAGGTGGCTTGGGCGGTCACCGCATTTCCCGAGAAGATCAGCCGCGGGGCGAGAAAGCCCATGCCGATGATGGCAATGAAGAACAGCCACTTCAGCGAGCCGACGGTGGCCATCGCGGCGGGGCTGGCGGCAACCGCCATGGTGATGATGGCGGTGAGCGCCACGCCCAGCGCCATGTAGTTGTAGACGCCCATCATGTAGGAGCGCAGACCCTGGTCGATCTCGGCCCGGGTCTGGGCGGGGGCGCGCTGTTGATATCTGATTTCTGCCATGGTGTTCCCTCCTGTAAACCTTTCCCCGATATGGGAGCACAGCGCCCCCGCTTCAAGAACCCTTCCGTGAAGTTTGGTTAATCCGGCTCAGTCCCCGGCATATTGGTCCATCTTGCGGGCCAGAGCCACGTCCAAATCCGTGACCCCTCCCGCCGTGTGGGTGGCCAGCGTCACGTCCACCCGGCCATAGACATTGAACCATTCCGGATGGTGGTCGGTCTTTTCGGCAAACAGCGCCACCCGGCTCATGAAGCCCCAGGCCTGGCTGAAGGACTTGAACTGGAAGGTCTTGGTGATGGCGTCGCGGCCCTTGGCCTCGGCCCAGCCGCTGAGTTCCCTGAGTGCCTTGGCGCGCTCGACGCCGACCAGTGGTTTATCGTTCATTGCCCCGCCTGCAATTGATAGGATTCCTCCACCGCATAGGGTCCGCCCCCGCGCGATGGCCTGGACGAGAACAGCACGAAGGTGCCGACCTCGAACACCCGGCTCTTATACAGGTTATGGGAGACCACGTAATGGTGCAATGAGGCCGGGTGCGGATCCTTCAGCCTGGCCAGCGTCACATGCGGCGTGAACTTGCGGCCCTCGGCCTCGAGCCCCAGCACCTGGCAGATGCGCTCGTGGATCGATTGCAGGCGGCGCAGCTCGGCGTTTTCCTCGACACCGGCAAACAGCGTGTGGGGCTTGTTGCCGCCGAATACGCCGATGCCCTTGAGCCTGAGCGAAAAGGGCCGCGCCTCGATGCCCTCCAGCTCATAGGCGATTTCGCGCCCCAGGCTGTCGTCGATGTCGCCGATAAATCGTAGTGTGATGTGGAAGGACTCCCGGTCAATCCAGCGGGCACCAATGATCCCGCCTTTCATGAAGTCGAGATCGAAGGCGACATCGGCCGGAAGTTCAAGGCCGGTGAACAGTCGCGGCATGGCGGGCCTCCCTGGAAGGATTGCTCGGAACGCGTCGGGCCTAGGCTAACCTGATTCGAAAAAACCCCAAACGCTATTTTCCGGCGGCCTTGGCAATCAGTTGTTCAACGCTCGGCGTGATTCGCGACACGATAATATCGGCACCCTTCGGATTGGGATGCATGCCGTCGGCCTGATTGAGCGCCGGATCGGCGGCCACGCCATCGAGAAAGAACGGATAGAGGATCGCATCGTATTTGGCGGCGAGCCGCGCATACATGCCGTCGAAATCCGCCACATAATCCGGCCCCATATTGGGTGGCGCGCGCATACCGGCGATGAGGGCTGGAATTTTCATCTCCGCGAGCCGCGCCATGATGCCGTCAAGGGCCGCCTCCGCCTGGCCCGGCGGAAGCCCGCGCAGCGCGTCATTGGCGCCCAGTTCGACGATCACCGCGCCAACCTCATCGGAAAGCGACCAGTCGAGGCGGGCCAGCCCATCGGCAGCAGTGTCGCCCGACACGCCGCCATTGACGACAGTGATGTCATAACCCTTGGCGCGCAGGATTGCTTCGAGCTTCACGGGAAAGGCTTCGGCTGGTGCCAAGCCATAGCCCGCCGTCAGGCTGTCGCCCAGCGCCAGGACCGTCAGGGGCTTGGCCACAGCGGGTTGCAAAAAAAACAGGATTGCGGCGAGAACGGCGGAAATGCGGATCATGAGCGTCTAGGTAGGACGCGCGGCCTGCACCTGCAAGCGCGCAACTCGACAAATCACTTGAGGGTCACCATGTTGCAGCCGATGATAGCCCCCGCCATTTCCCTGAACGATGTCCACCTGACCCTGCCGAGCCGGGCCGGCAATGTCGATATCCTGCGCGGCGCCAGCCTCACCGTGAAGCAGGGTGAGGCGGTGGGCATCGTCGGGCCATCGGGCTCCGGCAAAACCACACTGCTCATGGTGATCGCCGGGCTGGAACAGGCAAGTTCGGGAACCGTCGACGTGGCGGGGCAATCGCTGACGGGCCGCGGCGAGGACTGGCTGGCGGCCTTCCGCCGTGATCATGTGGGTATCGTCTTCCAGTCCTTCCATTTGATTCCCACCATGACGGCGCTGGAGAATGTCGCTGTGCCGCTGGAATTCCGCGGTGTCATCAATGCCATGGAGATCGCCCGCGACAAGCTCACCCGCGTTGGCTTGGGCCACCGCCTCACGCATTATCCCGGACAACTATCGGGCGGCGAGCAGCAGCGCGTCGCCATTGCCCGCGCACTCGCTTCGGGTGCCGGTATCATTCTCGCTGACGAACCCACCGGCAATCTCGATCAGGAAACCGGCGAGCAGATCATCAAGCTTCTCTTCGACCTGCGCGAGCAAGATGGCGCATCACTCCTACTCATCACCCATGACCGCAATATCGCGGCGCGCTGCGACCGCATCGCCGAGGTGCGCGACGGCCGGATCGTTTCCGGTGCTGAACCATGAACTTGCGGCTTTGGCTGCGCTTCGCTGGCCGCGATCTGCGTTCAGGTTTGCAGGGCTTCTGGATCTTCCTAACCTGCCTGGCGCTGGGCACGGCGGCCATCGCCATCATCGGCTCGCTGTCGGCGGCGATCTCGCGCGGTCTTGACGAGCAGGGCCAGCCGCTGCTCGGCGGCGATGTCGAATTTGCCCTCATCCATCGTCAGGCGGCGCCTGAGGAACTGGCTTACATCACTGCGCAAGGCCCGGTCAGCATGGTCGCCACCCTGCGCGCCATGGCGGTGGCCGGCGAAGCGGCAACGCTCGTCGAAATAAAATCCGTAGACGGAGCATATCCGCTCTATGGTGCTTTGACGCTGGAAGACGGCGGGCTTTTGGCACCGGCCCTCGAAAAGCGCGATGGCATCCATGGCGCCGCCGCCGACCCGCTGTTGCTGGGCCGTCTTGGCATCAAGCCCGGTAGCCGCGTCAAGCTCGGCAATATCGACGTGGAAATCCGTGGGCTGATCAAATCCGAGCCCGACCGCATCTCGGACGGCATCGTTCTTGGCCCCCGCATCCTGCTCAGCGCGGCGGCCCTTGCCGACACTGGGCTGGTGCAGCCCGGAAGCCTCGTCAGCTGGCGCTACCGCGTCAAGCTTCCCGATGCAGCACCCAAAGCCATGAACGCCGTTATCAAGGCGGCCAACGCCAAATTCCCCGATGCCGGCTGGCGCGTCCGCAACCGCAACAACGCCGCGCAAGGGGCCGACCGCTTCATCGAACGCCTTGGCTATTTCATGACGCTGGTGGGTCTTGCCTCGCTGATCGTCGGCGGTGCCGGCATCGCCAATGCCGTGCAGGCCTTCATCACCCGCAAAACCAACACCATCGCCACGCTGAAATGTCTGGGCGCCGCCTCGCGCGATGTTTTCGCTATTTATCTTCTGGAGATCATTCTCGTGGCGCTGCTGGCCATTGCCGCGGGCCTTGCGGCGGGTGCCGTGGCACCATCGCTTGCCGCTTTTCTGCTGCGCGACGTGCTGCCATTGCCGATCGCGGCGCGCGTTGAAGTGCGGCCACTGCTGCTGGCGGGAGCGCTGGGCCTGCTGGTCACCATCGCCTTCGCCGTGTGGCCGCTGGCGCACACGCGCATGGTTCCCGCTTCCGCCCTGTTCCGCCACCGCATCGCGCCCGTCCATGGCTGGCCGGGCAATGGGGCGCTGCTGACCATCGCCCTCGCACTGGCGGCCATCGCCGGGCTGGTCTTCGCCAGCTTTGGAGAACCGCGCATCACCGGCTATTTTCTCGGCGGGTTGGTGGCGAGTTTCATCGTCCTGCTCGGACTGGCGCAGGTGATGGTCATTGCCGCGCGGCGCATGCCGCGCCTGCCGTCGGCCATCTGGCGCTATGGCATTTCCAATATCCACCGCCCCGGTTCAGCCGCCGCTTCGGTGATCATGGCGCTGGGCCTGGGGCTGACGCTGTTCGTGACGCTGGCGCTGACCGACCGCACCATCAGCACCGAACTGCGCTCCGGCCTGCCCGACAAGGCACCGGCCTTCTTCTTCCTCGACGTGCGCAACACCGAACTCGACGCTTTCAAGGCGGCGGTCAGCAAGGAGCCCGGCGTGACCGGTGTCAGCTCGGCGCCGATGATGCGTGGCCGCATCGTCAGTGTAAAGAATATCGCCGCCGAGAAGGTGGAAGCGACCCCCGACGCGACCTGGGCTTTGCGTGGCGACCGCGGCCTCACCTATTCCGAAACCCTGCCAGAAGGCTCGGTCCTCACCGAAGGCCAGTGGTGGCCAAAAGACTACGATGGCCCGCCGCTGGTCTCGCTGGTCGACGACATCGCCAAGGGCATTGGTGTGAAGATCGGCGACGAGATCACCGTCAATGTGCTGGGCCGCGACATTACGGCGAAGATCGCCAGCTTCAGGCAGGTGAACTGGCGCAGCCTCGGCATCAACTTCGTCATGGTGTTCTCGCCCAACACGCTCAAAGCCGCACCGCACAGCCATATCGTCACGGTGGAGATGGAGGGCGGCGATGAAGCCGCACTCCTTAATCGCATGGCGCGGGAATTTCCCTCGGTCACCGCCGTGCGCGTCAAGGACGCCATCACCATCGTCAGCGATCTCCTGGGCAAGATGCTCGCCGCCATCCGTGGCGCCAATGTCATGACCCTGGTAACCGGCGTGCTGGTGCTGGCTGGTGCGCTGGCGGCGGGCCTTTCTGAACGGCTCTATGACGCGGTGGTGCTCAAGACCTATGGCGCGTCACGGCACCAGTTGATGGCCGCCTTTGCCATCGAATACGCGGCACTGGGAATGGCCGCCGCCCTCTTCGGCCTGCTGGTGGGATCGCTGGCCTCGTGGTTCCTCGCCCGCTTCATTCTCGAAATGCCGTGGAGTTTTTCCATGGCCACCGCCGCACTGACCGCGCTGATCGCCATGGTCATCACCGTTGCCGCAGGCCTCGCCGTCACCTGGAGCGCCCTTTCGGCCAGGCCCGCGGGCTATTTGAGAAACGAGTAGAATTGCGCCGCACTTCGCGTTAGGCAAGTGCATGGTCGTTCTCAATCGCATCTACACCCGCACTGGCGACACCGGCGAAACCGCCCTTGGCAGCGGCCAGCGCGTGTCGAAGGCACATCTGCGCATCCACGCCTATGGCACCGTGGACGAGACCAACGCCGTTGCCGGTGTCGCCCGCCTGCATACGGCGGACTTGCCGAAACTCGACACCATGCTGGGCCGCATCCAGAACGAACTCTTCGACCTCGGTGCTGATCTCTGCGTGCCCGACACCGGCGAGACGCTGAGCTACGAACCCCTGCGCATTCTGCCGAAACAGCATGAGCGCCTTGAAACCGAGATCGATGACTTGAACAGCGAGCTGGCGCCGTTGCGTTCTTTCGTCCTGCCCGGCGGCCACCCGGCAGCCGTCCATCTGCATGTGGCGCGCACCGTCTGCCGCCGTGCCGAACGCCTCATCGTTGAGCTTGCCGCACAGGAGGGCGAACACGTCAGCAAAGCGGCAATCGCCTACATCAACCGGCTCTCGGATTTCTTCTTCGTCGCCAGCCGCTGGGCCAATGCGCAAGGTCCGGGAGACATCCTCTGGGTTCCGGGAAAGACCCGCTGATGTTCGTGCCGCTTCACGACAACACGCCGCTGCACGTCATCCGCTTCCAGTTCGTCACCATCGCCATCATCATCGCCAACTTTGCCATGTTCCTGACCACCGGGGCTTTCAGTTCCGACCAGGTGCTGGCCGGCATCGCCTCGGGCTATGGTCTGGTGCCCGGCGAACTGACCGGCATGTTGCCAGCCAATGTGGCCTTCGACCCGGTCCCCGAACCCCTGACGCTGATCACCTACCAGTTCCTCCACGCCAGCTGGTGGCATTTGATTTCCAACATGCTGTTCCTCTGGGTCTTCGCCGACAATGTCGAGGACGCCTTCGGCTATGTGGCCTTCGCCTGTTTCTACCTGCTCTGCGGCATTGCCGGCGGTCTTGCCCATGTGCTGATGGCGCCCGCCTCCGACATGCCGCTGATCGGCGCTTCCGGTGCCGTTTCCGGTGTGCTGGGCGGTTATGTCGTGCTGTTTCCCAAGGCGCGGGTGTGGATTCTGCTGTTCATGCGCCTGCCCTTGCGTATCGGCGCCGTCTGGGTGCTGGGCGGCTGGTTCCTGCTGCAGGTTGTCAGCCTGTTCATGGCCCAGGATAGCGAGGTGCAGGTGGCCTTCTGGGCCCACATCGGCGGTTTCCTAGCCGGTGCCGCCCTCACCTGGGCCATCCGCCGCAGACTCTACCTGCGCATGGAGAGTTGACGCGAAACGTCGCATTCGGTTGCCAAGCGGCGGTCCCGGAATTGACTTGGGTGCCTGCGGTCACTAGTTTCCGCCGCGATTTGAGAACGAGGTTTCCATGAAAGTCCTGGTCGCTGTGAAGCGGGTCGTCGATTACAACGTCAAGATCCGGGTGAAGGCCGACGGTTCGGGTGTCGAACTGGCCAATGTCAAGATGTCGATGAATCCCTTCGACGAGATCGGCGTCGAGGAAGCTATCCGCCTCAAGGAACAGGGCAAGGCCACCGAGGTTGTGGCCGTCTCCATCGGACCGCAGCAGTCCCAGGAAACCTTGCGCACCGCGCTGGCCATGGGCGCCGACCGGGCCATCCTGGTCAAGAGCGACGCCTATGTCGAACCGCTGGGTGTTGCCAAAATCCTGAAGGGCGTCGTCGAGGCCGAGAAGCCCGATATCGTCATCCTCGGCAAGCAGGCCATCGACGACGATTGCAACCAGACCGGCCAGATGCTGGCGGCCCTTTTGGGCTGGGCCCAGGCCACCGCCTGCTCGAAGCTCGAACCCGGTCAAGGCGAAGCCACCATCACCCGCGAGATCGACGGCGGACTGCAGACGCTGAAGGTCAAGATGCCGCTGATCGTCACCACCGACTTGCGCCTCAACCAGCCACGTTACGCCTCGCTGCCCAACATCATGAAGGCCAAGAAGAAGCCGCTCGACGAGAAGACCCCGGCCGATTACGGCGCCGACGTGACCCCACGCCTCAAGGTGTTGAAAACCGTGGAACCGCCCAAGCGCCTGGCCGGTGTCAAGGTCAAGTCGGCAGCCGAACTGGTCGCCAAACTCAAGGAAGCGGGAGCCATCTGACATGACCGTCCTCCTCATCGCCGAACACGACAACGCGTCCATCAAGGATGCCACCTGCAAGGCCCTGACCGCCGCCCTCAAGATCGGCGGCGACGTCCATGTGCTGGTGGCCGGCAACCAGGCGCAAGCCGCCGCCCCGCAAGCCGCCAAGCTTGATGGCGTCAAGAAAGTGCTGCACGTCGAGAGCCCAGCCCTGGAGCGTCCGGTCGCCGAGCCGATGGCTGCGGTGATCGTCGGCGTCGCCGGGGCTTACGAACATCTCGTCGCCGCCGCCACCACCAATGGCAAGAACTACATGCCGCGCGTCGCCGCCCTCCTCGACGTCATGCAGATTTCGGATATTTCCGATGTGGTCTCGGGCGACACCTTCGTGCGCCTGATCTATGCCGGCAACGCCGTGCAAACTGTTCAGTCCACAGACAAAACCAAAGTCATCACGGTGCGCACCGCCTCCTTCGCCGCCACTGGTGAAGGTGGATCGGCTGCCGTCGAGATGACCAGCGGTGCCGCCGATCCGGGTCTTTCCTCCTACCAGAGCGAGAACCTGTCGAAGTCCGACCGCCCCGAATTGACCTCCGCCAAGGTCATCGTGTCGGGCGGCCGCGGCATGCAGAACGGCGAGAATTTCAAGCTGCTTGAGTCACTGGCCAAGAAGCTCAACGCCGCCGTCGGTGCCTCGCGCGCCGCCGTCGACGCCGGCTATGTGACCAATGATTACCAGGTGGGCCAGACCGGCAAGGTGGTCGCCCCCGACCTCTACATCGCGGTCGGCATTTCCGGCGCCATCCAGCATCTGGCCGGCATGAAGGACTCAAAGATCATCGTCGCCATCAACAAGGACGAAGAAGCGCCCATCTTCCAGGTGGCGGATTACGGATTGGTCGCCGACCTGTTCACGGCGGTGCCGGAACTCGACGCGGAATTGGCCAAGCTGGGGAAGTAGCTTCCTTCTCCCTTAGCGGCGGGCGGCGGCCCAAACGCGACGAAGGGCTTGACGGCGAGGCGCGGACAAGGTGAACCTCAAAGGCGATGGGGAGAGATGCCAATGCGGACCGCCGGACACCAAGCTGAAACGATTTCCGCCGCGCAGGCTGCCGCCCTTGTCACCTCCGGCATGTGGCTCGACTATGGTATCTCGCTGTGCCAGCCGGACG
>JBKJQD010000043.1:0-13800 GCA_046594125.1 Aestuariivirga sp. | reverse complement strand
GCCTGCTGACCATCGAACACGCGCGCCTTGCCGCGGAACAAGTTGTTCTCAAGCCCGCCCTCGACCCCCGCGAGCTTCAGGATGGCCGAGAACTCTGGTGAAAGGTTGCCGCCGAGCATGCGCAGGCCGCCGGTCGGCTTGTAGGGCGTCTCGACGGGATAGATGACCACGCCATCGGCACGCCCGGCGCCAAGACGCGCCACCTGCGCGCTCAGCGTTTCACCCGTGCAGGTCAGCACGTCGCCGTTCAGCAGACCCGCCTCCAGCAACTCGCGCACGATGATCTGCACGCCGCCCACCTCGTCGATATCGACCATGGAATACTTGCCGTAGGGCCGCGCATTGGTCAGCACGGGCACGACATGCTGCGACAGGTGGTTGAACTCCTCTGGCGTGATGATGTCCTTCCAGAAATCGGCAAAGCCTGCGGCGCGGGCGATCTCGGGCGCGTGCAACAGGGCGTTGGTGGAGCCGCCGATGGCCATAGCGACGATCGTGGCGTTTCGCAGGGAATCGCGCACGACGATATCGCGGGGCTTGAGCTCCTTCTCGATCAGCTGGGCAAGCAGCGTGACTAGTTCGGCGGGGAATTCGTTCACACGGCGCGGATCGTCTGAGGGTGGTGCCACCATGTGCAGGGGCTGCATTCCAAGAACGCCGATGAAGGTTTGCATGGTGTTGTAGGTGAACATGCCACCGCAGCTGCCAAAGCCCGGGCAGGCGTGGCAGGCGATATGGTGGCGATATTCGGGATCTGGGTGGCCTGCGACCTGAAAGGCGCTGACGATATCCAGCTTTTCCCCCGTCTTGGGGTCGGTGCCGGGATGGATCGGACCATCCGACATGATGATGCCCGGCAGGTTATGCTCCAGCATGGCAGCAAGCGTGCCGACCGGCGGCTTATCGCAGGCAACCACTGCAATCGTGCCGGCAAGACCCGTGGCGCTGAGGTGCTCGCACAGCGCATCATGCGTGACCTCGCGCCCGATCAGCGAATAGCGCATCTCGGGCGTGCCGTTGCGCATGCCGTCCGAGGTCGCAATTGTGTATTCGGGCTGCACCAGGCGGAACTTCAACTGGCCCGGCCCGGTGCCGATGCGGCCCTTGAGGGCCAGGTGAATTGCGTCGACCTTGGCCATGACGCCGAGATAGCACTGGCTGTCGCCTTTGGTGCCAACCACGCCAACAGAAGGCTCGTGGATGAGGGCCGGGTCAGTGCCGATCTCGACCGCGAGGCCGATGGTCTGGGTCGAGCGGCCAGGATGGTGGTCGATCAGAACAATGTTTGGGTTGGTCATAGCGGTCTCTTTCCGGTTGCTGGGCCGTGGGCGTGAGCCGATGGTACGGACGTCTCCATCAGTTAAAACGCCGGCAAGACGAATGTAAAGATCGGAAGGCACTGCGGCCACGTTTGGCGGCGGAAGGCTGTGAGACAAACAGTCGTGGAGACATCGACCGCCCAGATATTGAGGCCCATCTGCTCACTGATAGGGTAACAAAGAATCGCGGGCGGTCGGTTGCTCGATCACCGCATCTATGTGCCTGTGACGCCGCTCATCGTCTTCATGCTGCTTTATCTGAATTTCGGCAAACCGACTGGGACCTTCATCGTCATGAAGTCTCTGCCCGTCGCGCTGGTTGGCGAATTGTGGCTAATGTGGTGGATGGGCTTCAACCCCTCCATTGCTGCCGGTCTTATCGTGCTGGTCGAGAGAGCATGGATGCGCGTCCACGCAGTTGTGATCCCGCGTGGGCGTTTTGTGAGGGCGTGGGTGCGGCAGCGGCGTGCTACAGTGAACCGCAAACGTAAAAAGGCATATGATCAATGGTTTCACGCCGGACAATTTTGCTTGGCAGCGCGATATTGGCGACCGGCCAAGCCTCGGCGCTTTTCGCGGCCGAACCCCAAGAGTTTGCGGCCGCTGATTTTGAAGCAGCGCAAGCCGCCGGCAAGCCGATCCTGGTGGACATTTGGGCTTCCTGGTGCCCGACGTGCAAGGCGCAAGAGCCGATCATCGAAGGCCTTTTGAATGACCCCCGGTTCAAGAACATGGCCGCTTTCCGCGTCGACTTTGACAGCCAGAAGGATGTCGTGCGCGGCTTTGGCGCGCAGATGCAGAGCACGTTGATCGTGTTCAAGGGCAAAGCCGAAGTTGGCCGCTCGGCCGGCGAAACGGATGCAACGGCCATCGAAGCGCTTCTGGCGCTGGCCATCTGACCCCGCATGGCCTTTGGCTTGATTTTCGCCTTTGCCGCCGGGAGCCTGTCGATCCTGTCGCCTTGCGTGTTGCCCCTTATCCCCGTCGTGCTCGGCACGGCAGCGTCCGAAGGGCGCTGGGGACCGGCCTCGCTGGCGGGCGGTTTGGTGGTGTCGTTCGTGACGATTGGCATGTTTGTCAGCCTGATTGGCTTCTCCATCGGGCTCGACGGCGGGGTTTTCCGGACGATATCCTCGATCATGCTCGTTTCCGTCGGCCTGTTGTTGGCGATTCCGGTGTTGCAACGGGGTTTTGCGCTGGCCGCCGGGCCTGCGGGCAACTGGGCGCAAAATCGCCTTGGCAGCCAACTCGGACAGGGCGCGGCCGGTCAATTTGGCATCGGCATCTTGCTCGGCGCGATTTGGAGCCCCTGTGTGGGGCCGACGCTTGGCGCCGCGTCGTTGCTTGCGGCCCAGGGGCGCGACCTGTTTCAGGTCACGCTCACCATGCTGGCGTTCGGATTTGGCGTCGCCTTGCCCCTCTTGCTGCTTGGCCGCATGTCGCGTGAACTCTTGATGCGGTGGAAAGCCCGCATGCTGGGCTCCGGCACCGCCGTCAAGGCAGGCCTCGGCGCCATGTTTGTTTTAACAGGTGCGGCGATCCTCACCGGCTTTGACAAGCAGCTTGAGGCCGCCATTGTCACGGCGTCACCGGCGTGGCTCACCGCTTTGACGACGCGATATTGAAGACAATCCGCCGCAATCCAATTTGGCAGGTGAATATCGTCCCGATGCAGCCCAGCGCATGTCAACGCGCAGGTTCTGCAGAATCGATACGCTCCCTGAGGAACGCGATGACCTCCGCGCTGTCCCAAGCGGCGGGACCGATTTTCCTGGCTATCTCCCGCCCTTGTTCATCGACGAGGAGCGTGGTCGGTAGGCCAATGATTCTGAAGTCGCGCATGGCGGAACCTTCTTCGTCCAAAATGATTTGCAGGGATTTCAACCCGAGGGATTCGTAAAAGGCTTTCACGCCCTGAAGGCCGCTGGAATCGGTCGAAAGCGCAACGACCTCAACCCGTGGTCCGCCCAGCGCCTGCTCAAGGCGATTGAGGGCCGGCATTTTCTTTCGGCAGGGCGGGCACCATGTTGCCCAGACATTGAGCGGGATGATCTTGCCGCGAAAGGCGCTGAGCGAAAGTTGCTTGCCTTCGACATCGACGAAGGCCAGGTCCGGAATCGGACGCGACGATTCCCACACATTGATAACACTCGCCGGCGGTTGCCTGCCCGCCCTGGCGTAACCGAAAAACCTGCAAAAGCCAGGGCCAGCAGCGCGACGGCTTTCCAGGATCGAAGCTCCGTCATGGACTTGGTTTGAGCTTTGTGACGACCGTGCGCACGGTGACGTCCAAGTCCGGAGACTGTCAATCGGCATTGAACATTGACCCGGTATCGGCGTCCAGTATTGACCCACGTTTGGCGTGATTGAGAGCGCGCCCGGAGGCGATGCGTGGAGTCGCGGCGATTTGAGCCGGAACGAGATAGCGTTCCGGGTTGGCCACGAATTTGGTCCGACCGCCGAACTCGGCGCGATGCTTTGCCGTGCTCGGATCGACGGTCATGGCGCACACTGGATCGATCGCGCCCTCCGCCACAGGAGCATGATCATGCGCCTCGTCGTGGCCGCCGGCGTGGCGCCCATGCTGGTCAATGTCGTTCACGCCGGTTCCGGCGGGGCCATGTTTCTGCGTCATCTGAGGCTTCGACTCTGCTCGACTTGAGATGACACATCAGATAGTCCTTCCGACGATTAGATGGTCAAGCCCCTAATTGAAGAATTTGAAAGGCCCTGAAAATGAACGTCGGAGAAGCTGCGGAAAAATCCGGCGTATCCGCCAAAATGATCCGCTATTACGAAGAAATCGGCCTGCTCCAGCCGGCCGATCGCTCGCAAAGCGGCTACCGCAACTACAGCGACACCAGCGACCATACCCTCAGGTTCGTCCGCCCCGTCCGGGATTTGGGTTTTCCCATCGAACGCATCCGCGAACTCCTGAAATTGTGGACCGACAAGTCGCGGGCAAGCCACGAGGTCAAGGAAATCGCCCTCGCCCATGTTGCAGCGCTGGAGGCCGACATCGCCAAGTTCATGGGTTTGCGGGATCTTCTCGGTCATCTCGCCGGCCAATGTCATGGCGACGAACGACCAGAATACCCGATTCTCGACGATCTCGGCGGAGAAGCCCTCACGGCGAAAGCGGCAAACCGGAATTGACCGAACTCATCGCGCATTTGAGCCTCCTCGGCACGGCGTTTCTGGCGGCGACAATCCTGCCCGGTTCATCCGAAGCCATGCTTGCGGCGCTCCTCATATTGTATCCGGCGTCGGCCATCACGCTCTTCCTCACCGCCACCATCGGCAATACCGCCGGGGCTCTCGCGAACTGGTTTCTCGGCCGCGGCCTCATGCGCTTCGCAGGCGCACGCTGGTTTCCAGCCTCGACCGAACACATCCGCCGGGCTGCGGCTTTCTTCGGCCGCTATGGCAGCTGGCCACTCCTCTTCTCCTGGCTTCCGATCATCGGTGATCCACTCACCGTCGCCGCTGGCGCGCTCGGCATCCGGCTGCCGTTGTTCTTGCCGCTTGTCGCAGTCGGCAAGGCGGCGCGCTACGCGCTCATCGTCTTTGGGGTGGATCTCCTGCGTCCCGGCCCCTAGTCTAAATGCGGCGGAGCGGCGGCTTGGCGAGAGTGGGCCAAGCCGCAGACACGTTGTCAGGCCGCACCTTCGTGTTGCAGTCTGCTGACGGCTCGCACAGTCTGTAAGCCAGCTAGGGTATTTCAGAATCAGGATCGGGAATTGATCGGCGGCGGGCTGTTCACGCGGGATTTTTTGATTGAGGGCATTGCGGGTACACCGCAGTGGACCGCCCTTGATGATGCGTCTGGCGCCGGAATGCGAAGAACCGCAGAAGCACTCTTCAAGACCCTTGTTGCGATCAAGACGCCCAGCGAAGCGGTGACCGAGAAGGATTTGATCTATCCCCTGCTCAAATCCATCGCCTGGGGTGATCTGGTGTTGGTGCAGCCCAACGCTTCGGTGAAGGGAAGGGCGGATGTGCCCGATCCGCAGCTCTTCGCAAATGAGGCGGCGCTGGCCAAGGCGCGCCATGAAAGCGATGACTGGAAACGCTTCCAGCACGGCCTCTGCGTCGTCGAGGCCAAGCGCTGGAACCGTGTGCTCGGCCGCGAGCACAAATCCGCCCGCGCCGATGAGGGCGTGCCTTCAACCCAGATGCTGCGCTGTCTCCGCCGCGCCGATGATGCGACGAAAGAGGCCCTGCGCTGGGGCGTGCTTACCAATGGCCGGGTGTGGCAGCTCTATTGGCAGGGCGCGCGCTCAGTCGCCGAAGACTTTCTCGAAATCGACCTGGGCAAGGTGCTTGACCTGCCCGGCTGCGGGCTGGACCACCTCGACAACCGGCCGGAGGCCTTCGCCGACCATGCCAGCTGGCGCGCCCACTGCTTCAAGCTCTTCGTTCTGCTCTTCGACCGCGAAGCCTGGCTGCCGCTGGACTATTCGTCGCACGCTTGAAAATGCAGAGAGAATAGGAACCGCGCATGGCTGAGGCGCGGGAACAAATCGCCTTCCCTTACATTAACCTTTTTTCAATGCGAGGGATGCCCATGGTGAAACTTCTCGGGTTATCGGTTTATCTTGTCATTACCATTCTGATGCTTGTAGCAACGGCTGGAACCATATTCGTCTCCGTTGCGGCGCTCGCGGTGATTGCCGGCGCCTACGCGTTGCTGGTCGCGATCCTCGCGGAATTGAAACGTTCTCTTATCTGAGCATAGCTGCCAGAGATCAGTCGAGACGCATCAGGATCGGTTTCGACGCATCGACAATGTTGAGGTCAAGTTCATACACGCCGTTACGTGAAATCATAATTGTTCCGGGGTTCGTGGGATTGTCGCCATGGCTGCGGGAAAACACGAACAGCAACGTCTTGTCGCCGAACCGGTAACTGACCTCATAGGACTGCCATGCCTTTGGCACACAAGGTGTGATGAGGAGCGTTTTTCCGGAACGCTTGAAACCGAGGATCGCCTCCAGTCCTGCTCGATACGTCCAGCCGGCCGCACCCGTGTACCAACTCCAGCCGCCCCTGCCGCGAAATGGCGGTTCGCCATAAACGTCACCCGCCATGACATAGGGCTCAATGCGGTATCGCATTGCCTCTCCCGTGTCCCGAGCATGATTGATGGGATTGATGAGTGAGAACAGTGCCATCGCTCCCTCTGTGTCTTGTAGGGCGGCCAGAGCGAAGATCGACCACGTCGCTCCATGCGTATACTGGCCGCCGTTCTCGCGGATGCCGGGTGGATAGCTTTGAATGTACCCCGGATTGGGATCACTTGACTGAAAGGGCGGTGTGAACAACAGGGCCAATTTGCCGTCTTCGCGGATGAGATGACGCTCGACGCTTTTCATGGCCGCCGTGGCCTTGGCAGGATTGGCGGCGCCGGAGATCACCGCCCATGACTGGGCTATGGCATCGATCCGGCATTCGGATGCGGAACTAGTGCCAAGTGCTGTGCCGTCATCGAAATAGGCCCGCCGGTACCATTCGCCGTCCCAGGCCTGTTCATCGAGACTGGTTTTGAGTTTGGCGCGATGCCCTGACCACTCGAGAGCTTGAGCCGTTGCACCCCGGGCGGTTGCGATTTTCTCAAAATGTTCAAGTGTGTGATAGAGGAACCAGCCCAGCCAGACGCTTTCACCTTTCCCTTGTTCCCCGACACGGTTCATTCCGTCGTTCCAGTCGCCGGTACCGATAAACGGGAGACCGTGAACACCGTTGGACAAATTGCGGCGGAGACCCCGGACGCAATGGTCATAAAGCGCGGCGGTTTCCGCGGCGCGGCCTGGCACCGCGTAGACATCGTGCTGGCCGTCATGAAGTTGCGGGCCTTCGAGAAATGCCACCTGCTCGTCGAGAATACTCGCATCGCCAGTCAGGCTCACGTAGTACGCCGTGCAATAGGCAAGCCAGACGGTATCGTCGCTGATGCGAGTTCTGACGCCCGCGCCATTGGATGGCAGCCACCAATGCTGGACATCGCCCTCAACAAATTGCCGCGATGCCGCTTCCAGGATGTGGCGCCGCGACAGATCGGGGCGAAAATGCGCGACGGTCATCGAATCCTGCAGCTGGTCGCGAAATCCATAGGCGCCGCTGGCCTGATAAAAACCCGAACGCGCCCACAACCGGCAGGCGATCGTCTGATAGGCGAGCCAACCATTCATCATGATATCGAAAGCTGGATCGGGCGTATGGACCTGAATGGTCCCGAGCATCCTGGTCCACTCACTGCGCACGGCAACAAGAGTCGTTTCAAACAGGATTGTCCGGTACTTGCGCACCAGATCGCGGGCTGCCGGAGCGGAGTCCGCCGCGCCGAAGGCCAGCACCACCTCGGCCCCGCCATGGCCGGGAAGACGGACGATCTGTTGCAAGGCGATGCAGGGATCGTGACCGCCGCCGGTTTCGGACTGGAGGGGACGCGCAGCGCGCAGGCCCGCCGGGGTTGCGAGTGATCCCATGGCTCCAAGGACGGACAACCGGTTGGCCGTCATGCTGCTCTGCTGCCCGTTCATATCGGCAAATATGACAACATTGCCAAAATTATTGTTCCATGGGTTCTGCACCAACAACGCGTCGGTCAACCGGTCGACTTCCGATGAGACATGGTGAGCAGCCGCACTGCGCCTTTGACCGGCCACGAGTTCGGCCATGAATGTAACGCAAAGCTTGCGCTCTTGGTTGCCGAGATTGGTGAGCTTCAACCGCACGCGCTTGAGGCTGTCGTCCTGTGCCACGACTTGGGTTTGCTCCATGACGAGATCATGTTCGACGCCTTCCTGGATCGTCGTGCCAAAACCATGTCGCGTCGTGAAGCGTCCGGCCCGCCTTCCGAGCGGCAAGACAGTCGGCGACAGCAAGCGGCCAGTCTCCATGTCACGAATGTAAAAGGCCTCCCCGGGCAAGTCATTCAGCGGATCGTTGGACCAGGGGGAAATCTGGAACTCGCGGCTGTTGCCATACCACGAATAGCCACCGCCCTCGGCAGAACAGTGACTGCCGAAACGCGGGTTCGAAAGGACGTTAATCCACGGCGCGGGCAGCGGCCGCCTGCGGTCATGGCGGATGACATATTCGCCAGTTTCTCGGTCGAAGCCGCCAAATCCGTTGAAGAATGTCAGCTTGCCGGTGAGGCCGTCATCGTCGGCACTCTCATCGTCAGCAGCTTCAATCTCAACACGCGACACGTGCCGGGGTTGCCGTGTGTCAGGCCACTGCTCGCCGGCGAGTTGCTCCTCGATTGTACCTTGCGAAGCCTTGAGCACCACATGAGCAGCCGCCATCAGCATGTCGATCTGTTCGAGCGACAACAGGTCACCGCGCAGGACAAAGAGTTCTCCCTGCTGGCTACTCGCTGGACGGGGCTCGGCTCCGCGGAACTTGACGACAATCCGGTCAAGTGCGGCCTGAAGATCCTGCAGGTAAGAGGTGGGCTGCTCGTTCATGATGACCAAGTCCACGGCAAGACCCTTTTCCTGCCAATACAACTGGGCCAGCACAGCGTCCTCGACCGCCGCTATATCTCCGGCGCTGCGGATACGGATCAACAGGATGGGGCGCGTGCCGGAAATCGACAGGGCCCACAGGTTTGCCTGCGGCCTGGCATTGGCGCGGAGTTGGCCCGCCTCCGGGCGGAAGTCCGGTGACGAATAGATCAGCCGCGATCCAAGCTGCTGATAGGCGTTGGCCTTGGCCACGTCGCAAGACAGATGGCGCAGGAGAATGCGCGACTGGGTCCAGGCCAGAACTTGCACGCGCTCAAGCGCTGCCATGGAGCGGTGGCTTCCGACACACTCCAGAAGCGCTTCGCGGCTTTCGGCGGCGACCGTCCAGATCACGCAGCGCACCTTGCGGTGTGATGGAATTTCGAGACGGATGCGCAGAGCCATAACCGGATCCAGAGTGCTGCCCACCGTTCCTCCAAGTTGCTTTCCGGTGCGCAGCGCAATGGCATCGCTCACGGCATTGCCCCTGCCCAAAAACGCTTCGCGCGACGTCTCAAATTCAAGGACGGCACTAGCATCAGGATCATCGCTCACCATGAATTGGGCGGCCCACACCACGGGATCAGCAGCGGTCCTCTGGCGCCGCGTCGCGATGACCGCCTGAAACTCCGGAACAAATTCGGTCACGACAAACATTTTCGAGAAGGCGGGATGGGCATCGTCGGCTGCCGGATCGGCAAGCGCCAGTTCCATGTAGCTGGTCATTTCGACCACGCGCTTATTGCTGGTCATATTGACGAGATTGACACTGCGCGCCTCGGCATCTTGTTCAGTCGAGACCAGACATTCGAGTTCAGTGCGAATGCCATTTTCGGCGCGCTGGAATTCCGATTTCTCCTGACTGAAGATCGCGGCATATTCATCGGGCGGCGGAAGCTGCGGCTCCAGCCCCACCGACCATCGGGCACCGCTCTCCGTATCACGCAAGAACAGCTTCATGCCCCAGTCGTCGCGTGTCGGGTCCTCCCGCCAGCGATTGATGGCAATGCCATTCCACCGGCTGTAACCGGCGCCCGCGGCAGTCATCATCACGGTGTAGCGGCCGTTCGAGAGGATGTTTGTCAGCGGGCGTACATGGTCGCGGGGATCGATCCGCCGTGCCGCCGAACTCACGGCAAGCAAACGCTCGGTCTGCTGCGTTTCATCGGAGAGACTGACCGCCTTGAGGGGCACGTGGTTGGGCGCCCGCTCTTGCAAGAGAAGCTCGGTCGCGCGCGTGGTGTTCTCGGCGTGAAAATACGCCCGCATCGCGCCGCCAGTGGCGGCATTGAAGATCGAGACGATGGTCATGCCCTGGTGATGGGCGAAGTAGGCCTTCACCATCACATGGGGCTGGCCCTCGGGAATGCGCTCCGGGGTGAAGTCGATCGACTCATAATAGCCAAGCCGCCCGCGTGCGCCTATCGCCTCCAGTCTCTTGTAATTCTCGACAGCTTCGCCTGGTGCTATCATTGCCGCCAGGCCAGTCGCATAGGGCGCGATCACATGGCTGCTGCCCAGGCCTTTCTTGAGGCCAAGGCCGGGAACGCCAAAATTCGAATATTGATAAGTGAACTGCAGATCGCGGGCGGCGTAGGCCGCTTCGGATATGCCCCACGGAGTTTCCTTCTTGCGGCCATAGGCGATCTGGCGCTGGACGACCAGCTTCGTGGTCTGGTGCAGCAAGGTCGTGTCCGGATAGTCGAGCACGAGATTGGGCATCAGGTATTCGAACATCGAACCGGACCATGAGACGAGCGCCGCCGCATGATTGAGCGGAACCACTGGCCGGCCGAGCTTGAACCAATGCTGGGTAGCAACATCACCCTTGGCAATCGCGAAGAAACTGGCGAGGGCTGCCTCGGATGCCAGAAGATCATAGCAACTTGGATCCAGTGTCTCATGATTCACCTGATACCCGATGGACAACAGGTGACGCCGCTGATTAAGCAGAAAAGCATAGTCCATGCCGTACGCCAGTTGACGGCATGTGACGGCGAATTCGCCAAGTCTCTCACCGGCCTTGAGCGCGTCGCTCGCACTAGCGGTTGCATCACGCAGCATGGCCTCGGTGGCGGCCCTGAGCCGGTTGCCCCAGTAGTGAAGTTCACTCACTTTTCCGGGCTTGGCGTTGGCCAAGATCCGGCCGATTGCCTGATCGAGAGAATTGATCTGAACCGACACAGTGACCAATCGCAGGGCAATCACCCCCATCTGGCCTTTTGCCTCGGCAAGGCTGCTTATAATGGTATCGACCTGCGTGGCTGCAGCCTTGGATTGGTCGCTCAACTCGAGTTGAAACCGGCCGCCCTTTTCGAGTTCCTCCTTGAGGATTTCAGCAACGTCAATGATTCCGTCGATTTGCTTTTTGGCGGCTGTGGCGCGAAGTTGCCAAGCTTCGCAAGCATTTGCCAGGGCAATCAGGTGGCCTGCAAAGTTCCCGCTGTCCACTGTCGAGACATAACGCGGCTCAAGTGGCTTCAGATTCTGTGTGTCGTACCAGTTGAAGAGATGGCCGCGATGCTTCTCCAGCCTGGCAACTGACTCCAATGCCGCGCCGAGACGGTAGATTGCTTCGTCACGGCCAATCCAGCCCATCTCGTGAGCGGCAACGGTTGACAATAGATATAGACCGATATTGGTCGGTGATGTCCGGTGCGCGGTAACCGGCAAGGGATCTTCCTGAAAATTATCCGGCGGCAGCATGTTGTCGCCGGGTGTAACTTGCTCTTCAAAATAGCGCCACGTCCGCCGGCTGATCTTGCGCAATTCCCAGACGGCGGCTTCATCGCTAACCGACCTCGGCCGAAACGATTGCCGCAAACTAAACCGATAGGCCAGTGCCGGCGCTGCCACCCAGGCCAAAGCGAAGGGAAGTGCAGCCCATGCTCCATGAGAATTGCCGGAGATAAGGACTAATATCAGTATCGCCCCCAGAGCCGGACTGGCGGCCATTTTGCCGTAAGTTGTGCGCATATTTGGAGGCGGCCCGGACTGTATCTGCGCCGCCGCCGTCCACTCCAGCAGGTGTTGCCTGCTGGCAAACAGCCGGTAGAGCGTACGCGCAATTGCGCCCAGCATGACGAAGGCTTGATCGGCCAGAAAAATCATGCGCGAAACCGTCAACTGTATCGCGCTGAAAACATCGTCCCGAAGTGTCAGTATCTCGCTTTCGATTGTAATGCGCTCGCGGCGGAACGTGCCTCCGGCAAAGATCGGCACAAAAGCCGGAACGAACACCAGGCCCAGGATAAAGAATGTCCAGGCGAAAGCCGCAAGCTGGGGCAATGCGTACCACCCCATGATCATGGCGGCGATGGTGAATGCCGGGGTCAGCGTTCGGCGAAGATTGTCCAGCATCTTCCAACGCCCAAGTGCCGTCAGGCCCCTCGTCCTGCCGCCATAGGGGGTGGTGATCCAAGGCAGCAATTGCCAGTCACCGCGCGCCCAACGGTGATGGCGGGCCACGTCGACGAGGTAGCGCTCAGGGAAATCCTCGACGACTTCGACATCGCTGACAAAAGCCGCTCTTGCGAAGTTGCCTTCGAAGAGATCGTGGCTCAGCATGGTGTTTTCCGGAACCCTGCCGGCCATAACTGTTTCGAAGGCGTCAATGTCGTATATACCCTTGCCTGTGAATGACCCTTCGCCAAACATGTCCTGATAAACATCGGATACCGCGAATACGTAGGGGTCAATTCCAGGTCTGCTTGAATAAATGCGCTGATAGATCGTGCCGCGCCCACTGTCGGGCAACGAGATCGTCACACGCGGTTGCATGATGCCGTAACCACTGGTGACTCGATCCAGCCCCGGCGTAATCACCGGCCGGTTCAGGGGGTGGGCCATCTTGGCGACCAGCCGGCGGGCGGCCCCACGTGGCAGAACCGTGTCCGCATCGAGGACGATGACATAGCGAACCCCGTTTGGGAGTTCGGCTGGTTGGTGGATGAAATTGGTATCTGTTGCGCCGCGCAGAATTCTGTTAAGTTCTTGAAGCTTGCCGCGCTTGCGCTCCCATCCCATCCACCGCCCTTCACTGGCGTTCCACAGCCTCGCCCTGTGGAACAGCATGAAGCGCCCGCAGCCATGACGTTCGCCCAGACTGGTGATGCCAGCTATGGTGGCCTTCAGCAGATCGGCATCTTCGGGTTCATGTTCCGCATCGGCGTCGCGCCAGTCGGTGATCAAGGCGTAGTATAGTTGCTCATCGTTGTTCGAAAGATAGTGCGACTCCAGCTTTTTGATCAGCTGTTCGACGGTGTGGAAACTGGTGATCATCGCCGGCATCGCAATAAGCGTACGATGGGCTTTGGGTATGCCGTCCTCAAACGCATATGCGGGCAAGACGACCGGCGTAAGCAACTGAGTGATGAAATAGTTTACCATCGCCATGGCCGCATCAAATCCAGGTGCTATGGCGAGGATTGTAATGGCAATTAGAAACGCGGTGCTATGGGTTCCGCCGGCGACAACGCCGATGCCCATAATCACCAGACCAAGAGCCAGCAGCAGGATTGCGCCGGCGTAACCGCCAACGCCCGAGGCTCGCACCAAGGTCCTCAGCTTGCGGATTGCCGGGGCCCGATAGCCGATCTGCCGTTCGAGGCCGGGCCTGCCCGCACCCAGCAACTGATCGCCGGCCGACCGCCCGTCCCCTGCGAGCAGGCGCTGCGCTACATCGACTTCGTTCAGCGGCGAATGCCGCGAAAGGTCTTCGACTTCGCGCCTGTAGGCTGAGCGAGTGGGCGGATCAAGAGTCGCGTAGTCCGGGTCAGCGCGCAAGATGCGGTCGACATGGCTGACGTCACCAAACCATTGTTCCCAGTCCTGGTCACCCAAGTTCTTTAGGCTGCCGAAGAGATTCTGCATGGTGACGTTGTTAAATGCCTGGCGTGCATGTTCCTCGTGCACGGCACTGTCGAGATCGTGGCCCATATCATGGGCGGCCCGCGCCAGCATCGTCAGCG
>JBKJQD010000008.1:0-13009 GCA_046594125.1 Aestuariivirga sp. | reverse complement strand
GTTTTTGAACGGCATTCGCTGACCGCCGCGGCGCAGGTGTTGAAGTCGCTTCTGCAAGGACTGGCGAAGTGAGCGAGCATTTGATTTGGCAGCCGCTTGAAGATGAGCTTTGCCGATTGCGGGACGAAGGCCGCGATGTCACGTTCTGGCTGCGTGATGACGACGCGGTTGTTCCAACCCCGGCGCTGGAACGGCTGCTTGACTTGACCCGGAAATTTTCCGTGCCCTGTGCTTTGGCAATCATCCCGGCGCAGACGGGTGAGCCACTGGCCCAGCGCCTTCGTGAGGTGCAGCTGGCGCAACCGGTCATGCATGGCTGGAACCACCGGAATCATGCTCCGTATACGGAGAAAAAACAGGAACTCGGGCCGCATCGTCCGGTTGACGCCGTGTTGCGTGAACTGGTTGAGGGACGAACGCGATTGCTTGATCTCTACGGCGAAAGCTTCGTGCCCATGCTGGTGCCGCCATGGAATCGTATCAGCAGCGGAGTCCTCAGCTATCTGGCGGAATTGGGCTTCACCTCCGTCTCATGCTTCGGTGACTCGCCAGCTGGCGCATCCGTGCCGGTGATCAACACCCATCTCGATCCTATCGACTGGCGTGGCAGCCGCGGCTGTCTTGCGCATGAGCTGCTGATTGAAAGGCTCACCGTTCTGGTGAGACAGCAAGCGCAAGCGGGCAAGCCGCTTGGCGTCCTCAGCCATCATCTGGTGCATGACGAGTCCGTTTGGCTTTTTCTGGCGCGGCTATTCGAACGGACGCAAGGCCGGTGGCAGGACGTGAGGGAGTTGATTGGCAGCCAGATGTGACAAACGGCGGCTGTCAGCCACGCCGCCGCAACTCGCTGCGGGCTTCAGTCAATGCCGCCGTGGTGTGGTTCAGGCGCTCGGCGAGAACCCGGATGATCTGAATGGTCATCTCCGGTGAGTCGGCCAGAAGTTTCAGGAAATGTTCCTTGCGGATGCGCAGAGCCGTCACCGGTTCGGCGGTTTTGATGGTTGCTGTCCGGACGCCGTCACAGAGAATTGCAATCTCGCCGACAATGGCATTGGCGCCGAAGGTATCGACCTTGATCTGTCCGGTTGGCGTTTCGACCAGCACTTCGACTGTTCCCGAAAGCAGGACGTAAGCGGCATCGCCCTGTTCACCCTGAACGAACACGACCTTGCCCGAGGGAAAACTAACAATATCCGACGTGAAGGCCAGAAGCTTCAGCTTGGCTGGCGCCACATCGGCAAAAAGCGGCACACGGCGCAACTGCTCGACTTCGTCCTTAAGTGCCATCGCGAAATCTCCCCGGGCGGACTGGGCTCCAATCCGCCATCATACCAGCAATTTCTTGAACATTTCGTTGTTGGCTGCAAGTTCCTCGAAAGTGCCACTGGCCACCGCCATGCCCCGGTCAAAAAGAACAACGCGATCAAACAGCGCCGACAATGCCGGGCTCGACAACACGGCGGCAACGGCTGGCCGGTAGCTGCCTTGCCGCCAAAGCTCGAAAATATTCATGACGATTTTGCGCTGCGTCTGCAGATCGAGCGCCGACAAGGGCCGGTTGATGATCATGAAATCCGGGCGCTTCAAGAGGGCGCGGGCAAAACTTATTTTCTGCCGCTGACCCATGTTGAGGCGCCGGCCGCCGACGCCGGCATTGAAGGACAGGCCAATATCCACAACTTCATTGCGCAGGCCCCGGGTCTGCAGCACCTCATGAACGATGTCGCGGATATGCTCGCCCTCGCCGGAGTGCTGGTGGGCGATGCGCCCCAGAAGCACGTTATCCATCAGGCTTGCGGCGGTGTTGTATTTTTCGGCGTCGTAAGGCTCGATGCTGTCCTTGAGATTGGCTGGCAGCCCTTCCAGAAACTTGCCGCGCAGCGCCACAATGCGGTCCATGAACTCCGCATCGAGGAGGCCGAAACGATGGCGTGGTTCGACATAGGGCAAAGTCAGCGCGATGATTTTCGACCGGCTGGCCGCATCAACCGCGGTGAAGGCCTTGCCCTTTATCTTGTTCAGCAGTGCCTCATACTCCGGAATCTGGTCGGCGGGCATGAAGGTCAGGTTCTGGAAAAAGGCATGGTCGGGCGGCAGGTCGCGGAACAGTTCGACGAGGTTCCCGGCGATCTCGATACCGAATTTATAGAAAGTTTCCTCAAGACCCGCCTCGGCCAGAACCGAACGAAAATATGCATGGGAGGCCAAGGCGCCATCGGCCAGTTCCGGACTCGTCGCGGCACCGAACAGCAGGTTCTCGCTCACCGTCGCTTCCGGATTGTAAGCGCCAGCCGTGAAGGGCACCACCACGCCGTCGAGATTTTCGGATTGCAGGCGCTGCCTGAATGCCTGGCGGACAGCGACGATCTGTCCGGTGATCCGTGGATGGCGAAGTGGATCGGTGCGCGATCTCAATCCCAATTCGAGGAGATCGTTGGAAATGAGCACGGCGTCGAGAATGGGCAGCATCGCCGCGGCCAGATCGTCCGGGCCGGTTGCCCCGGCTGACGCGTAATCAATCCAGTCGGCGCGGATATCATGGGCGGGATTTCCGGAGCGCAGCGCCTCGTGTTCTTCCCATTTGCGCAAGACCGCCACGCTGGCTTCACGGTCGGCGGGCCGCAGCGGCGCGTGTTTCAGGCCGTACAGAAGATTGTCGCGCAGGGTACCCTGAAAGAGATAGGCGTCCGAGGCAGCGTAAGATATGCGGCGGCCGGTAACCGACTCGGGCAGGTCATGAAGATCATCGGACCCAATCATGAGTTTTCCGCTTTCCGGTGTCACGACGCGGGCCAGGGCTTCGGTCAGGGCCTCGCCGCCGCCGCCGGCCGTTCCGACGATCGCCACATGTTCGCCGGGCTTGATTTCGATTGAGGCGCGGTCAAGCAATTTTGCTCCGCCATCGTCGACGACGGAGAGGTTCACCGCCGTGAGCGGATGCGCCAGCGGCCCGACAAGACCGGTCTCGATGGCATGGATGCGGTCATCAATCATGCCGCCGACGTCGAATTGCTCGTAGACTTGGGTATATTTGATCTTCACATCCTGGCGCGTCTGGTCCCAGTCGATCAAATCCTTGAGCGGGCCCGGCAAATCCTTGTAAGCGGCAATGACCGCCACCAGCTGGCCCACATCAAGAGTGCCCTTGATCACTTGATAGCCGCCAATCATGTAAAACAGGAACGGGGTTACCTGGGCGAGAAAATTGTTGAGAAACTTGACCAGAAATTTCCACTGGTAGAGATCGTAGCGGATCTTGAAGATGCGCCCCAGCCTTGAGGAGATGTCAGCGCGTTCGTAGTTCGACGTGTCATGGCTGTGGATGGTGGCGATACCTTCGGAGATTTCGCTGATGCGGCCAGAAAGTTCCCGTGCCGTGAGTTGTCTTTCCCGGCCCAACACCAGAAGGCGCCTGCGCATCTTGGGAATGATGACCAGTTGCACAGCAACGATGCCCGCGGCAATCAGGCCAAGCCACTGGTTCTGGACGATGATGAAAAGCAGCGCTGTCGCCGCCTGGCCGCCAAGCAGGAACGGCTGCACGAAGGCGTCGCCGATGAAACCGCCCAGCGGCTCCACCTCGTCCTTGATCATTGTCGCCAATTCGGCGGGCTTGGCGCGTTTGAACTGGCTGGGCGGAAAACGCAGGATGCGGTCGACCAAGTCAAAGCGCACGCGCCTCAACATGCGTTCGCCGAGGCGGCCCTTGTAGGTATTGATATAGAACTTGAAGGCGCCGTTGATGACCACCAGCAGGAGAAAAATCATGCTGAGATAAATCAGCGCGCCGAAGCGATTGAGTTCGAAGCCTGGAGAAATCTTGATCTCGCCCAGGAAGGGCAGGGTGACCGCCAGTTTCAAATAGGTCTGAACGGCATCAGGTGTATCGAAGCCCTTGCCCTGGATTGGGCCGTTGACAATGTATTTTGGCAGATCGAAAGATAGAAAGTAAGTGTACATCGACACCAGCACCACCAACAAAATCCATATCTGCTGCTTGCTGGTGTGCCGCCAGATGTAGCGCGCGAGGTTTTTGTCCATGGATATCGCCTATGGTGCCGGCTTGATCACGAAGAAGCGGCGGCTGGCATAGGGCGAGCCGGCGATCTGCGCATCATTCAGCTGAAAATCGAAATTACACAGGATCTTCATCCCCGGCTGCGACAGGAATTGTCCGGCCTGAATGACCGAGCGCTCAAGCGCCAGCGGATACTCGATGATAAACAGACGGGCATTGGCGATCAGGGAAAACAGCAGCTGGCCAACCGGGTCGTGTTTGCCGAAAGGCCGCAATGAAAGCCCGAGCATGATCAGGCCATAGCTGCCGGGCGCGTAAGCATAGTCCAGTTCCTGAAACTTGCAGCTGGCATGGCGCACATTGCAAGGCTTGCCATTGAGTTCGCTTGCCTCGAAGGGCGGGGTCTTGGGATCGATGGAAAGAACGGACAGCGGCTGATGCGTGAGGTAGGGTGTCACCGGCCGCAAGTGACCGCCGATTTCCAGCACATGCGGGCAATCGCGGAGGAAATGTGCGGCAACCACTTGCCGGATTTCGGCGGCCGGGCCGGAAAGATGCGGCAGACTGTCGACGTCCTGATTCAGATTGAAATCCTGCACTTCCCGCCGCCCCTTGCGCCCCTTGGATCACGAAACTACAACATAAGAATGCCGAACGCCACCATGCCGTCAGCCCCGGAAGACACGCGCGAACTGGCTTTCGATCTGGTCAGGGGCCTTGCCGCCTATAGCGGAAACCCGCTTGCCGGTGCCATCGCCCGGGTGATGGCCAAGCACCCGGAAGCCGAAATCGGCACGGCCTTCAACCACAAACAAGTGGCCTGCAAGATGTGGGCGCGCGACTGTCTTTTCACGGCTTGCGGTGGCCGCTATCGCCGCGTCTGGCTGATGGGGGGATGGTACGGCGTCTTGGCCGCCATGCTGTTTGATGACAGCCGCTTTGATATTTCCCTGCTGGAGAGCTTCGATATCGATCCCCATGTCGCAGCCATTGCCCGGACACTGACAGGAGGTGAATCGCGTTTTCATGCTGTAACCGCCGACATGTATGGCCTCGACTACCGGGAAGCGAAGCCTGACCTGGTGATCAACACGAGTTGTGAGCATATCGCCGATGTCAGGGCGTGGCTCAATCTGCTGCTTCCCGGCACCACTGTCCTGTTGCAGTCGAATGATTATTTCAGTGAACCGACCCATGTGAACTGCATGGCAACGCTTGCCGCCTTTGCAGAACATGCGGCGTTGGCCGAAACGCTTTATGCGGGTGAACTTCCCCAGAAGAAATATACGCGCTTCATGCTGATTGGCCGGGTCTGAAAGCCGCCAGCCTGGCGCGCAGCAGTTCAGCGGTGTGCCTGGCGCCATCGAGGTCGAGAGTGGCGGCGGGCGGCCTTGGCTTGTTGAGGAGAGCCAACGTGGCTTTGGACAGTGCCAGAGCTGATATGCCGTGCTCCGGCAAAACGCTGGCCAGCCCCATCTCCGCCAGTCTGGCGGCGCGCACCGTTTGTTCGGTTTCACCGCCTGCCGCAAAGGGGATCAGCAGTGCCCGGCAACCAGCGCGCAGAACATCGCAGACCGTGTTGTATCCGGCTTGCGAGATCGACAGACGGGCACCCTTCAACAGATCCGGAAGATCGCGGCGGAACTTAAAAACCTCAAGCCCAGCAATGCGCCGCGCCATCAGGGCTTCGATTTCCTGTTGCGGCAAATTGGGGCCAGTGATCAGGCAGCACCTGAATTTCCCCTCAAATCCCGCGATCATCTCCGCCGCGGCGCGGACCAGCGGCAGACCCGCAGCACCGCCACCAGCGGAGACGACAATATCGAACACATCATCGGGCTGTGACGGGACGGGGCCCGCCACCAGACCGGTATGGCGGATGTCCCTGGTGATGGCGTGGGCCAGCGGAAATGTCGCACGCAATTGCGCAAAGGCTGGATCGCCATGCACAAGGATCAGGTCGAAATATTTTTCGATAATGGCGAGTGTTTCTTCGGCGCGGCCCGGCTTTGGCGCTTCCTGCAAGATGTCGCGGACCGAACTGGCAATGAGCGGCTTCCGCGCCATGGAATGGGCCGCATCGAGCAATGGCAGAAGTTCAAAGCGCATGACGCGGCGGCCGAAGGGATAGGCCTCGACGATCAGCACATCGGGCTCTGCCTGCTTGAAAGCCGCGAGCAGTTGATTGGTGCGCGAAGCCTTGAAAGCTTCATCCACTGGATTGCCCGCCGCATCCTCGAGTGCTGAAAAGCCGTCGCGCCCGGCCTTCACCGCAGGCAGCCGGACAACAGTGATGCCGGGGCCGGGAAAGCCCTCAACCGCAGTGCCGCCCATGGCCAGTGTGACGTCAAATCCCGCCGCCAGCAAGCCAGTGGCAATGCGGTTGCTGCGCACCAGATGACCGATGCCCAGCAGGTGTTGAACATAGAGAAAGACGTGGGGCGTCTTCATGGCTGGCTTTGCCAGTCCGAACCGAAGAGCGCCATCAACTGGCGGATGCTGACCTCATGATCGAAATTCGTCCGTACACGCCGCTCGGCGGCATCGCCAAGCTTGTGCCGGAGGGCCGGATCGCGGATCAACCCGGCGAGGGCATCGGCAAAGGCCTGGGGATTTTCAGGCTCGACCACCCGTCCATTCTCACCGTCAGACAGGAGTTCGGGCACGCCCGAAATATCGGTCGATACACAGACCAGTCTCTGGCTGCAGGCTTCCAACAGCACATTGGGCAGGCCGTCGCGATCACCATTGGCGGAAATGCGGCAGGCCAGCGCGAAGATGTCCGCCTGCCGGTAAAGCTCCAGCACTTCGTCCTGGGCGAGGGCGCCCTTCCACTCGATCAGGTGGGACAATCCCAGGGTGGCGGCGAGTGATTTCAGATCAGCGAGCTCCTCGCCGCCGCCGACATGGACGAAGCGGAATGCGTAGGCCGGCTTGAGAATGGCCAGCGCCTGAAGAAGAATGTCGAAACCCTTCTTGCGCACCGCCCGCCCGACACTCAGGATCATGACCGGGTCAGCGGCCTGTCCGCCGTCGCGCGGCGGCCGTTGACCCACGAAGGGTGCAAATCTGTGCAAGTCGAGGCCGTGATAGCTCAGATGCACACGGCGTGGGCTCGCTGCCAGGCTTTGCAAATGTAAATAGCCGCTATGGGTGCAAGTTACGGTTCCGCGCGACGTCTTGAGCTTGAGCTTGAGATCCCAGTCCGGCGATGTCCAGATATCCTTGGCATGGGCCGAACAGGACCACGGGATGCCGGTGATCAGACTGGCATAGGCGGTCACCGATGCCGGCGTGTGAATGAAATGCGCATGCAGCCAGCCGGTGTCCGGCGGCAGTTCGGCCGCCATCACCAGTGCCTGGCCAAACCGCCGCAGGCGATGGCGCGTCCAGTCGCGGCCAAGGTCGCGGCAGAAGGCGGCAAGTGCCAGAATGAGGCGCGGATATTTCAGGCATTTGAGAAGGGCGCGGAACACCCGGCCATAGTCGTCATGTATGTATTCCGGCAGGTAATGCACGGCGGCCTTGATCTCGGCATGCACGGGATGGCGCTTCGCGTCGGTCGG
Organism: Aestuariivirga sp.; assembly: GCA_046594125.1. Taxonomy (GTDB): domain Bacteria; phylum Pseudomonadota; class Alphaproteobacteria; order Rhizobiales; family Aestuariivirgaceae; genus Aestuariivirga. Next base: position 5,425 of record JBKJQD010000008.1, on the reverse strand, counting down.
GCGCCGCATGGCAATCAGTTCGAGCGGCAGGCCGGATTTTTCGAGGCCGAGAATTTCTTGTGCAATGAAGGTTTCCGAAAGACGGGGATAGCCTTTCAGCACAATGACGGTTTTCTTCATACCGTGCTAGCGCTCGACAATCGCGAGATGCGGGTGGGTTCTGCGGTCCAGCCAGTTGCCGACGAGTTCCGAAATATTGCGCAGGCCGCCAAGCGAAAGTCCGGCCTTGCTCTGCGACGGCTTTGGCATTCCGGGCAGTGCCTTCAATACCGCGGCAAGACGCAAGGCATCGGCTGCTTCCTCGGGCAACAACATGCTGATCAAGCCGAGTTCGGCGGCGCGCCTGGCCCTGATCAGTTGCTCTTGGCGCGGCGCGGTGCGCGGCACGATCAAGGCGGGCTTGTCAAAGGACAGGATTTCGCAATAGGTGTTGTATCCGCCCATGGCGACAACCGCCCTGGCGCCAGCCACCAGGTCTTCCATCTGGTTGTCGAATTCGATGATGCTGATGGCGGGAATTTTTTGACCCTTCTTGATCAGCTTGCGGCGTTGTCTGGCGGGCATGTAAGGCCCAAGGACGATCACAGCTTTATGCGTGAGTTCGGGGTCCTGCTGATAGGCATGCAGCACATTGTGAATAAGTTCGGCGCCGTCACCGCCGCCGCCGGGTGTGACGAGGATATAGTCGCCCTCGGGCCGGTGCCCCGGAAGTTCCTCGGCGGAGAGTTCGCGCCGCAGAAAACCGACATACTCCAGTTTCGAGATGACGGATTCGGGCACATCAAGCCCGGTCAGCGGATTGTAGAAATCCGGCGGCCCGTAGACCCAGATCGCGTCATAGAGCATGCCGATCTTGCGCAACACGTCGCGCTGTTTCCATTCGGCATTGAGAAGATGCGGGGCATCCATCACGTCGCGCAGGCCCAGAACGAGAATGGTGCCCTTGGTCTTGAGATAGGCCAGCGTGTCCTCGACTTCGCCGCGCAGACCCAGCGGCTCCTTGTCGACGATGAAGATGTCGGGCTGAAAAGTTTCCGCCGTATGCCTGATGATGGATTGACGCATGATCAGCGTTTCGTGCAGGTCGATGTGGCGGGCCAGCGAGGTGTAGTCGCCATTGCGCAGCTTGATGACGCTGGGAATCTTCACGAAGTCGACGCGGGCGCGGTAATTGAAGGCCCCGGCGATAGTGGCGCCCGAAATGATCAGGATGCTGAGGCCGCGGTAGTCCTGCACCAGCGAGTGAGCGATGGCGCGGCAGCGGCGCAAATGGCCAAGACCGAAAGTGTCGTGGCTGTACATAAGGATGCGGGCGTTTTCGTAGCGGCGCATCATGGCCTGGAACGCCCGCAGGTGATGATCTTCCGGATACGCATGGTGGAACCCTGTATCAGTTGTAGGGGTCGGCTGAATCGCGCAGGCCGTCGCCGAGGAAGTTGAATGCGATGATCACCAGTATGACGGGTACCATCGGGAACAGCAGCCAGGGATAGAGCGCCACGACGTTGACATTTTTCGCTTCGGTCAGAAGAATGCCCCAGCTGGTGATCGGCTGCCTGAGGCCGAGGCCGAGGAAACTCAGCGCGGTTTCGCCGAGGATCATGCCAGGAATGGCGAGGGTGGCGGTGGCAATGAGATGGGAAATGAAGCCGGGGACGAGATGACGGCCGATGATGCGGCTGGTGCTGGCGCCCATCAGCTGGGCGGCAAGGACATATTCCTCCTCGCGCAGTGAAAATAGTTTGGAACGCACGGCGCGTGCCAGCCCCGTCCAGTCCAGCAAACCAAGTATGAAGGTGATGGCGAAATAGACGATGAGCGGGCTCCAGGACACCGGCATGATGGCGGCCAGCGCCATCCACAATGGAATGCTGGGAATTGATTGCAGCACCTCGATCACCCGTTGAACGCACAGATCCAACCAGCCGCCATGATAACCGGCCAGACCGCCGATGATGATCCCCAGGGTGAAACTGAAGATGACGCCGATCAGGCCGATGGTCAGGGAAATGCGGGCGCCATAGATGATGCGTGACAGCACGTCCCGACCCAGCCGGTCGGTGCCAAGCAGAAAAAACTGGCCGTCGCTGGCAGGACAAACGAGATGCAGATCGGCCTTCCATATCCCCCAGAACTTGTAGGCTTCGCCATGGCAGAAAAAACGCAGCGGATAGATTGTGGTTTTGTTGTCGGTGTACTCGCGCTGCATCTTGTCCATGTTGAGCTTGCTGTCGCGGCCATAGACGAACGGGCCAATGAAGGCACCGTCGTGAAACAGGTGGATGCTTTGCGGCGGCGAGTGGATGACCTCGACATTGCGCGTATGGAGATTGTAGGGCGCTATGAATTCGCTGATGAGCGTCGAACCATACATCAGCACGAGAAACACGCCGCACCAGTAAGCGGCGCGGTGGCGCTTGAATTTCCACCACATCAGCCGCCATTGCGAGGCAAGATGCAGTTTCGATTGCGCATCCGTCATGGTCTCGACGGTATAGGGGTCAAACGGCGCAGCCGACACATAGTGCTGCAACGGTGCGCCGGGCGGCGGAAGGGGCGAATTCATTTGGTGCTCTTGCCTTGAAGTCTGATGCGGGGATCGAGAGCCGCCAGCGCCAGATCGGAAATCAATACGCCGATGACCGTCAGGAAGGCGAGAAACATCAGAAACGAACCGGCCAGATACATGTCCTGGCTTTGCAGCGCCTCGATCAGCATGGGGCCGGTGGTCTCCAGCGACAGGACGATGGCGGTGATCTCGGCGCCCGAAATAATGGCCGGCAGGATCGACCCGATGTCGGAGATGAAGAAGTTCAGTGCCATGCGTAGAGGATACTTGATCAGCGCCTTCATGGGCGGCACGCCCTTGGCGCGCGCCGTCGTGACATATTGCTTGCGCAGTTCATCGAGCAGATTGGCGCGGAGCCTGCGGATCATGCTGGCGGTGCCCGCCGTGCCGATAATGATGACAGGAATCCACAGATGCTCGAGAATGGATTTCACCTTTGCCCAGCTCATGGGCTCGGACACGAACTCGCGGCCCATCAGATGGCCGACCGAGGTGCCGAACCAGATATTGGCGAAATACATCATGATCAGGGCCAGCATGAAGTTCGGGATGGCCAGACCCAGCAGGCCGAGAAAGGTCAGCCCATAGTCGCCCCAGCTATATTGGTGGGTGGCCGAATAGATGCCGATCGGAAAGGCGATCAGCCAGGTGAAGATGATGGTGACGAAGGACACCAGGACGGTCAGCCAGAGACGGTCGCCCACCACGTCGCTGACCGGCAACTGGTATGCGAAGGAATAGCCGAAGTCGCCCTGCAGCATGCCCCAGACCCAATAGAAATAACGCAGCACCACTGGCTGGTCGAAGCCGTACTGGGCACGGAGTGCGGCGATCTGCTGGAGATTGACGCTTTCGCCTTGGGCTTTCAGTTCGGCGATATAGCTTTCGAAGTAGTCACCGGGCGGCAGTTCGATGATGGTGAAGATCAGCGCCGAAATAAGCAGCAGCGTCGGGATCATGATGGCCATGCGCCAGAGAATGTATTTCAGCATGGTCAGGTGTCCTTCCTGAACCAGAACGTGTCAGGCATGTAGACACCAAAAAAGCTGGTCGGTTCGAAACCGTAGAGGCCGGTTTCTGGCATGTTGACCAGCCGGCTCGATCTGACAATGGGTTGCAGCGTGGCGTTGATGAGGCCGATGGAGAACACCTGATCGGCATAGATGGCGAGCATTTGCGACCATATGTCATGGCGTTCTTGCGTGGTGGTGGTCATGCGCCAGAGCTCATAGAGCCGCAGCAGTTCCTTGACCTCGGGAATTTCGGGTTCTGCACCCATGCCGCCATGTGATTGCGTGAACATGCCCCAGACGGGCCATTGCAGCTGATCGTCGGAGGTGGGGGCCAGCTGTCCCGGATTCATGTCGGGCGTGGCGACGCCATTGTCCATGCCGGACCACACCGCCATCATGATATCGCCGCTGATGGCGCGGCTGCGGAAGATGTCGCGCTGCGAGGTGCGGATGAACAGCTTGATGCCGGCGTTTTGCCAGTAGTCGGTGATCAATTCAAGCGCATCGGTCTCAAGTGTGCTTTCGCCCGCCGTCTCGACGATGATCTCGGCGCGCCGGCCATCGGACAACAGCCGGATGCCGTCGCTGTCGCGGGCGGTGAGGCCAGCCTCGTCAAGCAAGGCATTGGCCTTTGCGGAATCAAATTGCGACCAGGCTTGCGCCAGTTCCCGCTTGTAGAGCGGACTCTCGGGCATTACCGTATCGGAGCTTTCAGCGCCCAGGCCGAAAAACAGCGCCATGTTGATTTCATGCCGGTCGATAGCGATCGACAAGGCGCGGCGGAAGCGGACGTCCCTGAAGAGTTTCTGCCACACCTCGTCCTTGCAATTGAGGTTCGGCAAAAGGGCAAGCCGCGAGGCTTGCGTCTTCTTCCACAGCGACACCTTGATCGGATGGCGTTTCTCGGCTTCCTTGAGGAAGGCATAGTCGTTGAAGTCGATGCCGTTGGCCTGCAGGTCGGATTCGCCCGCCCCCGTCTTGGCCGGGATAATCGACGAGGAACTGCTGTTGAGAAAAAACCGGTCGATATAGGGAAGCTGCTGGCCCTGTTCGTCGACCCGGTGGAAATAGGGATTGCGCTCGAAGATGAACTGCTCGGCTGGCGGCAGGGTGGTGTTGCGCCACGGGTCAAGGGTCGGAAGATCGGGGTTTTCCGGGCGGTACTGGCGCGCCATGCGGGTGTGCAGAACGGTCCATTTCTTCACCTTGTACGTTTTGATAAGTTCACCGAGTTTGTCTTCGTTTTGATATTTCTTGTGAAACTGCCTGAGATAGGCGGCGGGCACGGCCATGCTCAAGGCCTGTGCGGCGGCCAGGCGGGGCAGAAAATCGGGATTGGGCGCATCCCAAGTGAAGCGCACCGTCAATTGATCGACGATCTCGAAAACCGGTGGCTTGCCTCCGGAAAGCAAATAGGGCGAGAGGCCGCCCGGCGACAAGTCCTCGTTCAATTGAACGTCTTCCCAAGAGTAGCGGAAATCCTCGGAGGTGAAAAGCGATCCGTCGGACCATTTGTGGCCCTCGCGGATCTTGAGGGTGAAGACCCGGTCCTCCACGCTATCGCAGCGTTCAAGAATATCCGGCTGAAGCACCAGCTTTTCGTCGAAGCCGACGAGGCGCGCGTAGCCGTAGATGGTCATCAGGCGGATATCCTTTTGCCCGCCGATCAGCACCCGCACGTCACCGCCATATTGGCCAAGCTCGCGGCCCATGGCAGCGAGGTTGACAACACGCGGTATCTTGGGAAGGCGTTGGGAGACCGGCGGCAGTTCGCCGCTGGCCAGGCGCTCTTTCAAAAATGCACTGTCGGTGTTTGCCGCCTGCGCCGCCGCAGCAAATGCCG
>JBKJQD010000273.1:0-3191 GCA_046594125.1 Aestuariivirga sp. | reverse complement strand
ACAGACCGTGGCGGCCGGCGTCTTTCCGTGGCTCGGCCTCATGCTGGCCGCCACCTTCTGTCTTTATGGGTTTCTGCGCAAGACTATCCCGGTGGGGCCGACCCAGGGCTTTCTGGTTGAGACCGGGATCATCGCCCTGCCGCTGCTTGGCGCTGAAATCTGGCTGGCCCACAGGGGTGGCGCGCATTTCGGCGGCACCACCTTTGACACGCTGATGCTCATGGGCTGCGGCGTGATGACGGCAGCCGCACTCCTGCTATTTACCGCCTCGATCCGCCGCCTGCGCTATTCGACGGCGGGGCTTCTCCAGTACATATCGCCGTCGCTGGTCTTCCTGACAGCGGTCTTCATTTTTGGCGAGCACCTGAATGTTTGGAAGCTGGTGTCCTTCGCGCTCATCTGGCTGGCGCTGGCGGTTTTTTCCGTCTCCGCCATCCGCGACGAGCGCAACCGCCGCCAGGCGATGGAACCGGTCTGACGCGGCAGTATTGTGGGCGCCTGAACTACAGCTTGCCGATGAGCGGCTGATCGGGCACCCGGGGGGCAACGGCCTTCATGCGCTGTTCGAAGGCCGGAATCACCTGATCGGCGTGCTTGACCACGTCCATGCTGAATTCCAGGCCTTCGCGGATGAATTTCTCGGCCCGCATGTGCTCGAGCAACGTGACCAGCGGGTCCCAATAGCCTTCGATGTTGCACAGGATAATCGGCTTGAAATGCTGCCCAAGCTGCGCCCAGGTCGAGATTTCCGCCAGTTCCTCGAGCGTCCCCAGTCCGCCGGGGAGCGCCACGAAACCGCTTGATCGGGCGAACATGGTCATCTTGCGCTCGTGCATGTCAGCGGTGACCACCAGGTCGTTGACCTCGGTCAGCATGCGCTCGCGGCTGGCGAGGAATTCCGGGATGATGCCGGTGACATGACCACCGGCTTCGAGGACCGAGCGCGCCACTTCGCCCATCAATCCCAGACTGCCGCCGCCATAGACCAGACCTATTCCGGCCCCGGCCATTGCCGTGCCCAGGGTCCGCGCGGCGGCCATATAGGCGGGGTTCCGCCCGGCGCCCGAGCCGCAGTAGACACAAAGCTTACGCGATGGGATCATCAAAAAAGGTCTCCAAAATCGTGAGTCGCGACGATTCATCCTGCCGGAATAGCCAAAAAGGCAGCGCGAATCTTTGCAGAAATGTGACAGGGGTCTTATTAAGGGCCCGGCTGACCCCTAGCTAAGGGGCCATTCGCCACAGGGCGAAGACAGGAACGGAACGGCATTTTGATGAACAAGAATCCGATTATGGTTTTCACCGGCCTCGCCATCGCGGCGGTTGCTGGTGTCGCGGGCTTGACCAGGGACCGCTGGATGCAGCCCGCGACGGTGGTGGAGGCCCCGGCCAAACCCGTCGAGCAGGCGGCAGCGCCCGCCGTTGATCCGCCCGCCGTGACAACTGGAGCTCCGGCCAAACCCGTCGAGCAAGCAGCAGCACCTGCCGTTGAACCGCCCGCCGTGACGGCAGAAGCACCAGCTAAACCCGTCGAACAACAGCAGGCGGCAGTACCCGCCGTTGAACCGCCAGCCCTCGTAAAACCTGCAGCCCCGACCGTGCCGACCTTCGATACGGTGCGGGTGGAAAAGACTGGCGAGGCGGTGATTGCCGGCCGCGCCGATGCCGGGTCTGAAGTGGTCGTCAAGCTCGACGGCCAGACCATCGGTACCGCGATCGCCAATCAAGAAGGGTCCTTTGTCGTGGTGCCCGAGCAGCCCCTGCCGGTGGGCAGCAGCGCCCTGACCATCGAGGCCAAGACCGACATTCAGCCCGTCGCCACCGCTTCTGAACAGACCGTCGCGGTCATTGTGCCGGAACAGGGCAAACAGGAGGTCCTGGTGGCCGTGGTCAGTCCCGATGCGCCAACCAGGGTCTTGCAGAAGCCGGAACCGGAAAAGACCGTGGAGCAGCAATCCGCTTCCGCCGCACCCGCCACCGCTGAACCACCAGCAGTGGAGCCGCCCGCCGCAGAACCGCCCGCCGCCGCTACGCCAGCAGCAGAGCAACCCGCCGCTGCACAACCAATTGCCGAACCGCCAGCCGCCGCACAGCCAGCAGCAGAGCAGCCCGCCGCCGCCGCACAGCCGGTGGTCCAGCCGCCCGCCGCCGCCGAACAGCCGGTCGCCCAGCCACCCGCTGCTACCCCGATTGCCAAGCCGCGCCTGGTGAGCCTCGATGCGGTGGACTACGACCCCACAGGCAACATCGTGTTCTCCGGCCAGGGCCAGACCGGCACCGGCGCCAGGCTCTATGTCGACAATGCCTTGGTCGGCGATGCCGCGGTCGGCGCTGACGGCCGCTGGACCTTTTCCGGCACCACCAGCGTTGCAGCGGGTGTGCACGCCCTGCGCGTCGACGGTGTCGGCGCTGACGGCAAGGTGATCAACCGCATTGAAGTGCCGTTCTTCCGCGAGGAGACCACCAAGGTTGCCGCAGCAGCACCCGCCGCCGAGCCGCCCGCCACCGAGCCGCCCGCCGCCAAAACCGATGTGCAGATTGCTACTGGCGAAACTGTGGCCCCCGCTACCCAGCCCCCAGCCGCCGTTGTTGCGGCCAAGCCCAAGGACGGCCGCGTCGTCATCCAGCCGGGCAACAATCTGTGGCGCATTTCCAAGGTCATCTATGGCTCGGGCGTCAAGTACACGCTGCTCTACGAGGCCAACAAGGACCAGATCCGCGACGCCAACCGGATCTATCCCGGCCAGGTCTTCAAGACGCCCGACGTGGTGCCGCCGGAGACTATCGATCCCAAGCAGCGCGAGCCGCTGAGCCCCGCCCAGAGCGAGGCCAGTGGCCAGTGACGGCGGCTGGGTGACATCATGAGCAGGCAGACCTCGCCGGGCGCCCCGGGGCAGGGCGATGGCGACCAGTGGGCCATCATCAAGGACCTGCTGCCCTATCTGTGGCCGAAGGACCGGCCGGACCTGAAGGTCAGGGTGGTCTTCGCCTTGGTGGCGCTGGTCCTGTCCAAGTTCGTGACGGTCGCCGCTCCCTATGCCTTCAAATATGCCACTGACGCCCTGACGGGTGGCGGCGCCAGCGTGGCGGTGGTCGCCATGTCCGCTGTCCTCTTCTTCGTCCTCGCCTATGGCATTGCCCGCATCATGATGGTGCTGCTGGCGCAGCTACGCGATGCCGTCTTCGCCAAG
>JBKJQD010000180.1:0-15577 GCA_046594125.1 Aestuariivirga sp. | reverse complement strand
GGCGGAGCACAGCGTGAACGGCAAACAGGTGAAGTCCTACGACAGCTACGGGCGCTCGACGTTCATCTATGACAGTTACATTCCCAACGCCGACTACGTGGCAGGGGCGTTGCGGCTCGCCGCCATGATCCGTGCCGGAAATCCGGGCGCGCAAAGCCTGCTCGACGTGGGCTGCGGGTCGGGAAAATATCTCGAAAATCTGCGCAACGAGTTTCACTGCGAGGGCCTCGATCTTGCCGATGGCTTCCTGGAGATCGCCCGCCAGCGCTGCCCGGGCCTCGCCATTCACCAAGGCGACATGACTGGCTTTGACTTGGGCCGCCGCTTCGATGCCATCTCCTGCCTGTTTCTGGCCATCGCCTATGTGCGGACACCCGAAAACCTGGATAGGGCGGTCGCCAGCATGGCGCGCCACCTGAACCCTGGCGGCCTGTTGTTCGTGGAGCCCTGGGTCTATCCGGAAAATTTCTGGGTGGGCAAGCTCACCTCGGAATATGTCGATGAGCCAGGCCGCAAGATTTCCCGCATGTTCATCACCAGGGTCGAGGACCGCGTCTCGGTCTATGACATCCACTACCTGGTCGGAACGCCAGAGGGCATCGAGTATTTCATCGAGCGCGAGGAACTGGGGCTGTTCACGCACGAGGAATATCTGACGGCATTTCGCAAGGCAGGCATGGAAGTCAGTTACGATGGCCAGGCCGGATTGTTCGATGCGCACAATATCGGCATGTACCGGGGGCGCAAGCCTTTGGCTTGATCGGGTCAAGCGCGACCGGTTAATCACCCGGTCCCGCTACAGCCTGAGCCCCAGATTCCCGGCTGCATGACGCCTGAAGGGTTCGAGCAATGGTGTGAGGCCGCGCTGCAGGGCCGCCATGCCGTCGGTCAGCCCGTCCATCCCGCAGAAGTGCGCGATGGCGGCGGGATCGCCCATCGTCGTTCCGCGGCTGAAATGTTCCGAGGGAACGCAATAGTGGAGAACGCGGATGTCGGCGGCGTTGGCCAGCATCTCGCGGTGGATTTCGGCCGCCTCGGGGATTTCCATGGTAGGCGCCTCGTAGGTGCCGTTTCCGAAATTGAACTTGTTGGGCAGCGCCCTGAATGGAATGCCATACTTTATGATGAAGATGCACAGGGCAATCTGCCAGTCGAGTTTGGAGAATCTGGTGGTCCAGACGAATTCCAGTTCCGCCGGCAGGTGCGAGGCCAGAAGTCCGGCGATGCGTTTCGAACAGGCGATGAAGCCATAATTGAAATAAGGCGGGCCATGGCGCGGCGTGTTCTTTTCCCATCCGTAACTATCGAAGGTGACCGGCGGACCATCATAGACACAGCCGCGCATCGCCAGAATCTTGTTGATGTCTACCGAGGGCAGCCGGTAGGCGGGCTTGGCGCACAGGCAATCGCCCTCGAAGGCCCGCCTGACGATCTTGCCGATCGGGCCGGTGACAATCGTATCCGCATCCATGAAAATCACGGCATCGGAATCATAACCATAGGACAGGGCGTGGAGGGCGGTTGCCGAATATTCATGGGTCGGCCAATTGCGTTCCCGGCTTTCGGCATGGAAACGGTCCCACAGTGCTTGGTCCACGGCGCGGAACTCCACGGGGAAGTCCTTGGCCCAGGCAAATTCGGGAGAATCAGCCGTGAGGTCTCCGTCGCGGCTCAAGGTGGCAATCAGCTTCCAGCGTCCCGGGAGCCTGGCGTTGCGGGCTATCGATTGCACCAGGAAGAACAACATGTTCGCAAACGCCGGTGTGGGGCTGAGCGGTACGTGAAACTCGCAAGTGATCACTCTGGGGCTCGCAAGGTTTGAGGCTGTTTAACGGTACTATATCTCACGGCGGGTCGAGGCTCCTCAATGCCTGTGATTCATAAATTTGACCAATTGAACAAAACCTGACAGTCTGTCTTCACGCGGAGCAGGAGGTAGCGGCGATGGCGGCGGAGAAGGGGCCCGATATTTCGGGCAGGCGGCTTTCGAAGACGGAATATACGGCGAATTTCGCCGATCTGCACCCGCCGCTCGATGACCATGAAGCGCTGGTCGAAAGTGACCGCTGCTATTTCTGTTACGACGCGCCTTGCATAAAGGCCTGCCCCACCGCCATCGACATTCCGCTGTTCATCCGTGAGATTCAGGCGGGTCATCCGAAGAGTGCGGCCAAGACGATTTTTAACCAGAATATCCTGGGTGGCATGTGCGCCCGCGTCTGCCCCACCGAGACGCTGTGTGAAGAGGCGTGCGTGCGCCAGGAGGCGGAAGGAAAGCCCGTCAAGATCGGCCTGCTGCAGCGCTATGCCACCGATCTGCTTATGGCCGATGGCCAGCACCCTTACGGGCGGGCCAAAACCAGCGGCAAGACAGTTGCCGTGGTAGGCGCCGGCCCCGCCGGTCTCGCCTGCGCTCACCGGCTTTCCATGCATGGCCATGACGTCACCATCTTCGAGGCGCGCAAGAAATCCGGCGGCCTCAACGAATATGGCATCGCCGCCTACAAGACGGTGGATGACTTCGCCCAGCGGGAAGTTGACTTTGTGCTGGCAATCGGTGGCATCAAAATCGAGCATGGCAAGGCGCTGGGCAAAAAGCTGAAGCTCAAGGACCTGCAGAAAGACTACGACGCGCTGTTCCTCGGGCTTGGCCTGCAGGGCGTGAATGCGCTTGGAGCGAAAGACGAGGATGCCTCCGGCATCGAGGACGCCGTCGGCTATATCGCCGAGTTGCGTCAGGCAAAGGATGTGGCCAAGCTTGCCGTCGGGCGGCGTGTGCTGGTCATCGGCGGCGGCATGACGGCCATTGATGTTGCCGTGCAATCGAAGCTGCTCGGCGCGGAAGATGTGACCATCCTCTATCGCCGCGGGCCGTGGCAGATGAAGGCCAGCCCCTATGAGCAGGACCTGGCGCAGACCAAAGGTGTCAAGATCAAGCACTGGGTGGCGCCGAAGAAGGTTCTGACCAAAAATGGCAAAGCGGTGGGCCTGCGCTGCGACTACACGGCGCTGGTCAAGGACAAGCTGGTGGCCACCGGCGAAAGCTTCGACCTGCCCGCCGACATGATTTTCAAGGCCATCGGCCAGACCTATGTCGATGTGCTGGGCGGTGCTCTCGAACTGGAGGGCGGGCGTATCAAGGCCGATGCCGAACGCCGCACCAGTGTCACGGGTATCTGGGCCGGCGGCGACTGTGTGGCGGGCGGCAAGGATTTGACCGTTGCCTCCGTCGATGACGGCCGCCGCGCCGCTCACTCAATCAATGCGTTCCTTATGGCATAAGGGGACATTCCATGGCTGATCTTCGTTCGAACTTCGCTGGCGTCAAATCGCCCAATCCATTTTGGCTCGCTTCGGCGCCGCCCACCGACAAGGAATACAACGTGGTGCGCGCCTTCAAGGCGGGCTGGGGCGGCGTGGTGTGGAAGACGCTGGGCGAGGCCGGGCCGCCCATCGTCAACGTCAATGGCCCGCGCTACGGCGCCATCCATGGTGCCGACCGGAGGCTTCTGGGTCTCAACAACATCGAGCTGATCACCGACCGTGATCTCGAAATCAATCTGCGCGAAATCAAGAAGGTGAAGCGTGAATGGCCAGACCGGGCCATGGTCGTATCGCTAATGGTACCCTGCGAAGAGGAGCCGTGGAAGAAGATACTCAAGCGCGTCGAGGAAACCGATGCCGATGCGGTCGAACTTAATTTCGGCTGCCCGCATGGCATGAGCGAGCGCGGCATGGGCGCCGCCGTGGGCCAGGTTCCGGAATACATCGAGATGGTGGCGCGCTGGTGCAAGCAGTACTCGCGCCTGCCGGTGATCGTCAAGCTCACGCCCAACATCACCGACGTCAGGAAGCCGGCGCGGGCGGCGCGCCGAGGTGGAGCCGACGCGGTATCTCTGATCAACACCATCAGCTCCATCGTGTCCATCGACCTTGACAATTTCGCGCCGATGCCGACCATCGACGGCAAGGGCAGCCATGGCGGCTATTGCGGACCGGCGGTGAAACCCATCGCTCTCAACATGGTGGCCGAGATTGCCCGCGACGAAGAAACCCGGGGGATGCCGATTTCGGGTATCGGCGGCATCACCACCTGGCGCGATGCCGCCGAGTTCATGGCCCTGTCATGCGGCAATGTGCAGGTGTGCACGGCGGCCATGACCTATGGCTTCCGCATCGTCGAGGAAATGCAATCGGGCCTGGCCCGCTGGATGGACGAGAAAGGCTACGCCAGCATCGAGGATTTCCGCGGGCTGGCGGTGCCCAATGTCACCGACTGGCAATATCTCAATCTCAACTACATCACCAAGGCGAGGATCGACCAGGATCTGTGCATCAAATGCGGGCGCTGTTACGCGGCCTGCGAGGACACCTCGCATCAGGCGATCATGAAGGAGAAGGATGGCAGACGTCATTTCGAGGTCATTGATGAGGAATGCGTGGCGTGCAATCTCTGCGTCGAGGTCTGCCCGGTCCAGGATTGCATCACCATGGAGCGCCTGACCGCCGGCACCGATCCGCGCACCGGCAGAAAGATCGACGCCATCCCCGCCAACTGGACCACGCACCCCAACAATCCGATGGCGCTGAAGGCGGCGGAGTAGACTTGCGCATCTTGTTTGCCGGGACTATTTGACGCAGAGCGGGAACTGGAGCACCTTGCATCTGTCAAGGTGACAGACAGTTGGGGGAACGTCGGCATGCATGGAATCGTCTCAGTGAATCTGCCTGTTAGCCTGCAACGTTGCGATCACTGCCCGGTTCGTCATCAAGCAGTCTGTGGCGCCATGGACGAGGTGCAGATCAAGAAACTCGGCCAGATTTCCCATCGCAAACGGATTGCCCAAGGTCAGACGATCATGTCCGACGACCTGCCGGTGGATTTTTTCGCCAATGTCGTTTCGGGTGTTGTGAAACTGACCAAGACCTTGGCCGACGGACGCCAGCAGATCGTCGGGCTGCTGTTTGCGCCGGATTTTCTCGGCCGCGCCTACAGCAGGCACAATCCCTATACGGCGGAAGCCGCCACCGAAGTCGAAATCTGTACCTTTCCCAATACCGCCTTCGAGCGGCTGGTGGACGAATATCCAGGCCTTCAGTCCAAGCTTTTCCAGCATACGCTCGACGAACTCGATGCAGCGCGCGACTGGATGCTGCTGCTGGGGCGCAAGACCGCCGAAGAGAAAGTGGCAAGTTTCCTGCTGATGCTGGCCAAGCGCAGCCTGGTGACCGGCTGCCAGCATGTGCCAGCCCCCGGTACCGCCAGCTTTGAGCTGCCGCTGACTCGGGCCGACATCGCCGACTATCTGGGCCTGACCATCGAGACCGTCAGCCGGCAATTGACCCGCCTCAAGACCAGCGCCACTATCCGGCTTGCAACCAGCCGGCTCATCGTGGTGCCGGATATGGCCAGGCTAGCGCGGGTGGCGGGACTCGATTCCGGGCAGCATTGATCCGGGTCAAGGTGCGCGGCCGTCTTCTCCCGCAATGTTGTTTCACAGTGTAACGGAGGACGAAGCCATGAGTTACAAGACCATTCTGGTATCGCTCAACGAGGTTGGGCGCCTGCCGCAACTGCTGGCGGCGGCGGCCAAGCTCGGTCTGGCCCATGACGCCCATGTGGCGGGGCTCTATGTGATACCCGCCGTACAGGTCTATCCGTCGGTGGGTTTCGAGGCGGCTCCACAGGTTTTCGAAGGCAACCGGACCTTCTTCAAGGACAATGCCGCACTGGTGCGCCAGAAATTCGAGGAGGCGATGGCGCGCGAGGGTGCCATTTTCGATTTCCATCAGGTTGACAGCCGCACGCCGATCATTGCCGACGAAGTGACAACGCAAGGGCGCTGTGCCGACATCATCGTCGTGTCGGCCACCAATCCGGACGAGATCACCGGTGTTGAACGCGATTTCGTCGAGCAGGTGGTGATGGGGGCTGGGCGCCCGGTGATCGTCCTGCCGTTCAAGGGCAATGCGGAAATCTCCACCGACGACATCGTGCTGGGCTGGGACGGCGGGCGCGAGGCGGCACGCTCGGCTTTCGACGCGCTGCCACTGCTGAAGCTCGCAAAAAAGGTGCGCGTGGTACGCGTCGATCCGCAGAAGGATCCGGCGCTGCGGGCCAGCGTGCCGGGTGCGGATATGGCCAAGGCCCTGGCGCGCCATGGCGTCAAGGCGGAAGCCCGCGGCTTTCCCACCGATGGTTCCGACGAGGGCCAGGCGCTGCTGCGCTGCGCCGACGACTGTGGTGCTGGCCTCATCGTCATGGGCGCCTATGGCCATTCGCGGCTCACCGAATTCATCTTCGGCGGGGCGACGCGTTTCGTGCTGACGCACATGAACCGGCCAGTGCTGATGTCGCATTGAGGAGCAGCCGATGCTGAAGAAAATTCGCCTGGAGCTGGCGCGTGACCACGATCATCCGGACGGATCGCGCGGCGTCGGCTATGAGTTTGCCGCACCGCTCGATGGCAACGACCGGATCGACGCCGCCGAATGGCACAAGCGCCGCGACAATTGCCGGGTCCGGCGCTTCCGCTCCGGCGAGGCCGACGATATCGGCCACCTGATCCGCAAGCCCGGCGGCTCGTGGGCCTTCCACTACGACATTCACTCGGACGATGAGGACGACGAGTCCGGTTACCGCTTCGCCGATCACCCGTTCCGGGCGGGCGAATACGTCTCGATCCGCGAGGAAGAAGGCTTGCGCACCTTCCGCGTGACAAGCGTCGTGGACGTTTAGAGCTGTTCCGCGGTCAGAGTTTTTTCGTCAGCTCACGGACGAAGCTGGTGAGGCCGGTGCGTCTCCTCCGGCGCAGGCGTTCGGCCAGCAGGATGGCGCTAAGCTGGCGGTCGGCTGCGTCGATGTCCTCGTTGATGATGACATAATCATATTCCGGCCAGTGGCTGATCTCGCGCGAGGCTTCGGCCATGCGCTTGGCCACGACACTGGACGAGTCCTGGGCGCGGCGGATGAGACGCTCACGCAGTTCCTCCGCCGAGGGCGGCAGGATGAAAATGCGGACGAGGTCGTCCTCCATGGCCTGGGCCAGTTGCTGGGTGCCTTGCCAGTCAATGTCGAAGAGCACGTCGCGGCCCTGGGCCAGGGCCTCCTCGACCGGCTTTTTCGGCGTGCCGTAGAAATTGCCGAAGACCTCGGCATATTCCAGCAGATCGCCTTGATCGCGCAGCCGCGCGAATTCATTCTTGCTGATGAAAAGGTAATCCTTGCCGTCAACCTCGCCAGGCCGCGGGGGCCGGGTGGTGACCGATACCGACATGGTGATGTTGCGGTCAGTGGCCAGCAGCCTGCGTGACAGGGTGGTTTTGCCGGCACCCGATGGCGAGGACATCACCAGCAGAAGGCCGCGGCGGGGAATATCGATGGCCTGCCTACTCAATGTTTTGTACCTGTTCGCGCATCTGGTCGATGACCGTCTTGAGATCGAGGCCGATGGCGGTCAGCGACCGGTCGATGGCCTTGGAGCACAAGGTATTGGCCTCGCGGCTGAACTCCTGGGTGAGGAAGTCGAACTTGCGGCCAATGGCATCGCCCGAGGACAGGAGCGCGCGCGCCGCCTCGATATGGGAAAACAGCCGGTCGAGTTCTTCCTGGATATCAGCACGGGTGGCCAGCAGCACGGCCTCCTGGTGCAGGCGGCCGGGGTCGAAACCGGCACCGGTTTCCATCAGGCGGGCCACCTGTTCGGCCAGCCTGGCGCGGATTGCCTCGGCTTGGCGGGCCGGATTGTCGCGGGCCGCCAGCGCCAGCCCTTCAACGCGTTGAAGCTGGGCGTCAAGCACCGCGGCAAGCCTGGCCCCTTCCTCACGCCGCGCGGCAGCCAACGCCGTCAGGGCTTCGGCGAAGGAGCCCAGCATGGCGGCGTTGCGCGTTTCGATACCGGCTTCATCCTCGCCTCCTGCATCGGCCTCGAGAACGCCGCGAAGGCCAAGCAGCTGGTCGGCGCGCAATGGTTCGCCGCCGATGCGCGAGCGTAACGCCTCACCAGCGGCGATCACCTGGTCTAGGACGGCGTGGTTGAGGCGAACGGTCTCGGGCCGCAGGGCACCGCTCACCGCAAGGCCGACTTGCAGGTTGCCGCGCTTGATGGCCAGGGCTGCAGCGGCGCGCAATCCGCTTTCGAGGCCTTCGAAACCGGCTGGAAAGCGGCAGCGCAGGTCAAGCGCCTTGCCGTTGACGCTTTTGATCTCCCACTGCCAGTGCAGATCGGCGTGGGTCCCGGCGGCGCGGGCGTAACCTGTCATGCTGGAAATGGACATCCGGGCTCCGGGCAGAATCAGATGGGACAGATTTAGAACACAGAGAGATTCGGCGGAACAGCCTTAAACTCGCCTGCTGCTGTTCAGCGCTTGGGCTTGCGCAGCGGAATGACGGTGAGCTTGCCCTTGACCTTGACCACGCTGCCGGGCTTTGGCGTGGCGGGTTTGGGTGGCGTGGCTTCGACCTTGGCGGGCGGCGGTTCCACTGGCTTCACCGCTGGTTCGACGTCAGGCTTCTTGGGCGGCTCCGGCACGACAGGTGTTTCCACAACAGGAGCAGCGGGTGCTTCGACAGCGGGGACTGCCGGTTCCGGGACCGGGACCGTCTTGATCGCCGGGACATCTTCGGGCGGCGGCTGAGGTGCTGCGGCCGCATCTGGCGCCGGGGCTGGGGTGGGTGTCACCTCAGGTTCGACGGTGGCGCTGGCCTCGCCATTGGACAGCTTGCGCCATTTGGCGACGTTGCGATTGTGCTCTTCCAGTGTCGAGGCAAAGGCGTGGCCGCCAGTACCATCGGCGACGAAATACAGGTAGCTCGTCTCCGGCGGATTGGTCACCGCCTCCAGCGCCGGGCGTCCCGGATTGGCGATGGGGCCGGGCGGCAGGCCATTGATGGTGTAGGTGTTGTAGGGCGTCGGCGTCTCGATGTCGGTACGGGTCAGGGCGTGGTCAAGCTTGCCCTTGCCGCCGGTTATTCCGTAGATGATCGTCGGGTCCGACTGCAGGCGCATGCCACGGTCAAGGCGGTTGATGAAGACCGAGGCGATGAGCGGACGCTCGTCGGCTTTGGCGGTTTCCTTCTCGACGATCGAGGCAAGGATCATCGCCTCTTCCTTGGTCTTGATGGCCATCACCGGCTTGCGCGCCGCCCAGATGTCGTCGAGCATCTTGGTTTGCGCGGCCTGCATGTCATCGATCAGCTTCTGCCTCGTCATGCCGCGCTTGAACACATAGGTGTCGGGCATGATGGTGCCCTCGGCGGGCGGTGCTGTGACTTCGCCGGTCAGGATATCGTTGGCGAGGATGCGGGCCACGGCGGTATCGCTGGTCCAGCCTTCAGGCACGCTCAGCTTGTAGACGATGGACTTGCCGCTGGCGACGAGCGCCATGACATCATACATGGACGACTTGGCGGTGAAGGCGTATTCGCCGGCCTTGAGTCTCGACCGGTTGCCGGTTAGCTGCGCCATGGCGGAGAACACCCGGGCATCGCTGATGATCCCGGCGTCCTGGAGCTTGGCGCCGATTTCAGGCGCGCTCAGCCCCTTGTCGATGAGGAAAACCGTGTCGGCCGCCAGCGGGCCCGGCACGTTGTATTCCCGGTAGGCGTAGAACAGGGCGGCGCCCAGCAAGAGCGCGCCTAGCACCGCCAGCAGGAACAGGGACAGGATGACGCGCGAAGCCGCCGACCGCCGCTTCTTGGGAGCGTGCGATTCAGGGACGCGCTTGGGTTCTGCGGACGTGTTCAACCAAATTTCCCCGATGGCTCATGCCGGATAGCGGCGCATGACCAGAGATGCATTGGTACCACCGAAACCAAAAGAATTCGACAGAACTGTGTTGATCGGTTTTTTCTTCGCCTGATTCGGCACCAGGTCGATCTTCGTCTCGACCGAGGGATTGTCGAGATTGAGAGTGGGCGGACAGATATTGTCGCGGATGGCGAGGATGGAAAAGATCGCCTCGACGGCGCCCGCCGCACCCAGCAGATGGCCGATCGACGACTTGGTCGACGACATGGTCAGTTCCTCGGCGCGGTTGCCCATCAGGCGCTCGACGGCGCGCAGCTCGATCTCGTCGCCCATCTGCGTCGATGTGCCATGGGCATTCACATAGTCGATCTCGTGGGCCTGAAGCCCGGCGCGCTTGAGGGCGGCCTGCATGCAGCGGTAAGCGCCATCGCCATCAGGGGCCGGTGCGGTTACGTGATAGGCGTCGCCCGACAGGCCATAGCCCACCACTTCGGCATAAATCCTGGCGCCGCGCGCCTTGGCGTGTTCCAGTTCCTCAAGGATGACGATGCCCGCACCCTCGCCCATGACGAAGCCGTCGCGGTCGCTGTCATAGGGCCTCGAGCCCTTTTCCGGCGTGTCGTTGAATTTCGTGGACAGCGCCTTGCAGGCGATGAAACCGGCAATGCCAAGACGGCAGACGGCGGATTCGGCACCGCCCGCCACCATGACGTCGGCATCGTCAAAGGCGATCAGCCGCGCCGCGTCACCAATGGCATGGGAGCCGGTGGAGCAGGCGGTGACCACCGCATGATTGGGACCCTTGCAGCCGAATTCGATGGAGATCAGACCGCCGGCCAGGTTGATCAGCGAGCCCGGAATGAAGAACGGGCTGATTCGCCGCGGCCCCTTCTGCTCCATGAGCAGCGTGGTGTCGGCGATATTGGACAGGCCGCCGATGCCGCTGCCAACCAGCACACCGGCGCGGCAGCGCTTGTCCTCGGTGTCGAGTTCAAGCCCCGCGTCCTTCATCGCCTGCTTGGCGGCCGACATGGCGTAGATGATGAAATCGTCGTAGCGCCGCAGGTCCTTGTGGTCCATCCACTGCTCGGGATTGAAAGTGCCGTTGCTGCCGTCGCCGCGTTTCACCTCGCAGGCGATGCGGCAGGGCAAGTCCGAGGCATCAAAGCGGGTGATGGGACCAGCCCCGGATTGACCGGCGATCAGCCTGCTCCAGGTTTCGTCGATTCCCGTTGCCAATGGGGAAACGATGCCAAGTCCGGTTACGACCACACGGCGCATGTGCGACTGTCCTTTCGATATGAAAACGCGGCGGCAGGATTTTTCGATCCCCTGCCTCCGCGCAACCGCTCAAGACGAAGCTCCCAAGGGAGCAGCAGCGTCGCCAATCAGGCGGCGCTCTTCTCGATGAACTTCACGGCGTCGCCGACCGTCTGGATCGTCTCGGCCGCGTCGTCGGGAATTTCAATGCCGAATTCTTCTTCAAAGGCCATGACCAGCTCGACGGTGTCGAGGCTGTCGGCGCCGAGATCGTCGATGAAGCTTGCCTCAGATTTGACCTTGTCGGCGTCGACGCCGAGGTGCTCGACAACGATCTTCTTCACCCGCTCCGCAACATCACTCATGTGTATCGTCCTTGGTTGTTTTCTTTTTCGACGGCAGGACAGCAGGACCCCCAGGCCATCCTCCCCGCGCCGGAGGGTTCCCTACCACAGAATCCAATTCCGGCAAAAGGGGCAATATGGGATGTTGATTTCCTTGGGTAATCAGGTGGGGGCTGTGCGCCCTCCGCTCTGCCAGCCAACCTTAAATCATCGCCATGCCGCCATTGACATGCAAGGTCTGGCCGGTGACATAGCCTGCCTCGTTCGACGCGAGATAAAGCACGGCGGCGGCGATGTCCTCAGGCGTCCCAAGTTTTCCGGCGGGCACGCGGGTGAGGATGGCCTCCTTCTGCTTGTCGTTCAGCACATCGGTCATCGCCGTGGCGATGAAGCCTGGGGCCACCGCATTGACCGTCACGTTGCGGCTGGCCAGTTCCTGGGCCAGAGATTTGGTAAGGCCGATGACGCCGGCCTTGGAGGCCACGTAGTTGGCCTGGCCCGGATTGCCGGTGACACCAACGACTGAAGTGATGTTGACGATGCGGCCCCAGCGCCTCTTCATCATGGGGCGCATCGCAGCCCGGCACAGGCGGAAGGAGGCGGTGAGATTGACGTCCAGCACCTGCTGCCAGTCGTCATCCTTCATGCGCATGGCAAGCCCGTCCTTGGTGATACCGGCATTGTTGACCAGAATGTCGAGCGCCCCCATGGCGGCCTCGGCGGCGGGCACCAGTTTCTCGACATCGGCGGCATCGGACAGATTGCAGGGCAGGACGTGGACGCGCGCTCCCAGTGCAGCCTTCAGTTCTTCCAGCACCGTGGCGCGGGTGCCGGAAATGGCAACCGTGGCACCGGCCTTGTGCAGGGCGCGGGCGATCGCCGCACCGATGCCGCCGGTGGCGCCGGTGACAAGTGCTGTCTTGCCTGTGAGATCGAACATCCTGGCTATCCTTTGCTGAGTTCGGCCGCAGCGGTGGCGATGTCACCGGGGGTGCCGATGGCGAAACCCGTCGCGGCGGGCGCGTTCTTCTTGAGCAGCCCGGTCAGCACCTTGCCGGTGCCGATCTCGCAGAATCGGTCAATGCCGTTCGCTGCCATCCAGCCCACACATTCGCGCCAGCGCACGGTGCCGGTCACCTGGGCCACCAGACTTTTTCGAATAGCGTCAGGATCACTCAATGGTGCCGCTCCGATATTGGCGACGACGGCGACGGCTGGCGCCTGCATGGTGACTTCGGCCAGCGCCCGGGCCATGGCATCGGCGGCGGGCTGCATCAGGGCACAGTGGAAGGGGGCCGAGACCGGCAGCAGGATGGCGCGTTTGGCGCCCTTCTCCCTGGCGATGACCAGCGCCCGCTCGACGGCGGCCTTGTGGCCCGAGACCACCACCTGACCGTCGCTGTTGTCATTGGCCGCCTGGCAGACATCGCCTTGCGCCGCTTCATCCGCCACCGCCGAGGCGGTGGCAAAATCCAGACCGAGGAGAGCCGCCATGGCGCCGATGCCAACCGGCGTGGCACTCTGCATCGCCAGCCCGCGCGTCTTCAACAGCCGCGCCGCATCGGCCAGCGCGAAGCTTCCGGCGGCGGCGAGAGCTGAGTATTCGCCCAGCGAATGCCCGGCGACGTAAGCTGCGGTGTTCTTCACCGTGATGCCGTGTTCGGCCTCAAGCACACGCATGACTGCCATCGACACCGCCATCAAGGCTGGCTGGGCATTCGCGGTGAGCGTCAGATCAGCCTCGGGGCCTTCCCACATGAGCTGCGACAGCTTCTGGCCAAGCGCCGCGTCGACCTCCTCGAACACGGCGCGGGCCGCGGCGAAATTCTCCGCCAGCCCCTTGCCCATGCCAACGGCCTGGCTGCCCTGACCGGGAAACGTGAATGCGGTAGCCATGTGATGTCCCACTTGATATCCAGAATTCCCGCGCACGAAACATGCGGGCAGGATCAAGTCAAGAATGTTCACAGCCGCTGATCTCGAAGCCGCCCAGCGCATCGTCTATGCAGCGATGCCGCCGACGCCGCAATATGTCTGGCCGCTGCTTGCCGCCCAGGCTGGATGCGAGGTCTGGGTCAAGCATGAAAACCATACGCCCACCGGGGCCTTCAAGGTGCGCGGCGGGCTGGTGCATCTCAAAATGCGTAAAGGCCGCGGCCAGAGCAACGGCGTCATCACCGCGACGCGCGGCAATCACGGCCAGTCGATCCCTTTCGCCGCCAGCCGGGTGGGCATTGCGGTGACCGTCGTCGTGCCGTTTGGCAATTCGCCGGAAAAGAACGCGGCGATGCGGGCCTGGGGTGCCGAGCTGATCGAAGAGGGCCACGATTTCGACGCGGCCCGGGAAGCGGCGGCGCGCATTGCCACGGAGCGTGGATTGGACTTCATCGCCTCTTTCAGCCCCGAACTGGTGCTGGGTGTCTCCACCTATGCCCATGAACTGTTCGGCGCGGCAGGCGAACTCGACGCCGTCTATGTGCCGGTCGGCATGGGTTCGGGTATCTGCGGCGTCATCGCGGCCCGCGACATGCTGGGGCTGAAGACCAAGGTGATCGGCGTGGCGGCGGCCGGGGCCAATGCCTATGCCCTGTCATTTGCCGCCGGAAAACCGGTTGCCACCAATTCGGCGATAACCTTCGCCGATGGTATGGCGGTGCGCATTGCCAATGCCGATGCCTTCGCCATTATCAGGCAAGGTGCGGAGCGCATCGTGCAGGTGACGGACGGCGAGATCGCGGCGGCGGTGCGCTGCTATTTCAGTCTGGCGCACACCATCGCCGAAGGAGCCGGTGCCGCGGCGCTGGCGGCACTGCTCCAGGAAAAGGAGCGGATGGCCGGCAAGCGGGTTGGCGTCATCCTGTCGGGCGGCAACATCGACATGCCGAAGTTCGCGGCAATCCTTAAGGGCGAGACGCCGCGAGACTGATCGCGTGGCGGGCCTCCCAGGCGCGGGCCAGACAGCCGGCGGCGGCCCAGGCCACGGCGGCAATGACAACCGCCACATAGGCATCGACGGCATAGTGCCAGCCGAGAAGTACCGAGCCCAGGAACACCAGCAGCCCATGCCCGATGGCGAGGTTGCGCACCAGCTTGTGCTTGTTCCAGGTGGCGAGCACCAGAAGCAGGGACTGGCTATTGTGCATGCTCGGCATGGCCGAGATGCCCTTGGTCATGTCGCCGCCAACAGACGAGCTATAGTTTTCCCACAAGGTGTCCTGCAGTTCCATCGACCAGATCGGCCAGCTCTGGCTGGTGGTGTGAAGGTAGGTCATGAGCCCGGCATAGGGATCGTAGCCAAGACCGAGTTTGCCGAAGTAGCAGGGCCCGGCCGAGGAGAAGAACATCGCCAGAAATACGCCACCCACCGTCCAGGTCAGCATGAAGGACAAGATCGCCTGGCTGCGCAGGACGCCGGGCTTTTCCTCGAAGGCAAAGTGCAGCCAGAACATCGATAGCGAGATGAACCAGAAATTATAGTTGATGTTGATCAGCGCCGAGACTGGCGGATAGCCGAGGATGGGCTGCAAAAGTTCCCAGGGGCGGTAGCCGAAATGCAGGGCGCGGTCCCATTGATCGAACAGCGCATCCCAGGCGAAGGGCTGCACCGAGGGTATGAGCGCCTTGAAGGTGGCAAACCCCGCCATGAAAAGATAGACGGCCAGCAGCATGGCCAGCCCGCGCATGAGGCGGCCGTCGCCCATGACGAAATTCCTGATACCGGCGGCCAGGCCCCGCAAGGGGCTCGCAGCCTTCTCGAAGACGCCGACCCTGAAGAAGATCATCGGTAAGAGCGCTGGTATCAACAGCAGGGTGAACAGGAATGGCCCAGTCACGAGAAGCAAAAAGTCCTCGGGGGTGACACTGGCGAGCCGGAACTTGAGGATTTCGCTGGCGATCAGCACGCCGAGGGCCAGACACAGAAAGGGTGCGTGGTATCTGATCTGCGGCAGAATTTCACGGGCTGCCAGTTCAGCGGCGGCGGTCTTCAGGCGTTCCAACCGCAACTCCCCACATACTGACGCAGCACAGTGGTATAGGCGGCCCGGCTTAATGGCGGGTGAAGGAATTCCGCCAGTTTGGCGTTTCCGCGCCATGGTCAACGGCGTACAACATGCCCCCAGCGCATGGTTGCCTTACTGGCCGCGCCGTCCTAATAAAGAGCAGGAACCCAATGGCTCAGGTGTGTTTTCGTGAGTTGCGGTCCGTCCCACGGTTGGCGGAGGT
>JBKJQD010000362.1:0-17893 GCA_046594125.1 Aestuariivirga sp. | reverse complement strand
GCCGTGGGTGCGTGGCTCGAAGTGAAGCGCGGAACAAGCGTCACCCAGCGGGAAATCACCGCGGGCGGCGGCCATGCGTCAGGCCAGTCAGGCTGGATCCACATGGGGCTCGGCGGTTCAGCGGACGCCGAAATCCGCGTCAAATGGCCAGGCGGCGAGTGGAGCGCCCCCTACGTCATCAAAGCCAACAGCTTCGCCATCGTCGAACGCGGCAAAGCAGAAGTAAGTTACTGGACGCCGAAGTAAGCGCCTACCTAATCATGTAAACCTTGCGGATCGTCTCATGCACCTTGCAGGTGCCTTTCCAGTCTTGCGGGAAGAAGGCCACCGTGCCGGGGACGATGCCGATCACTTCGCCGCTCTCATGCGTATAGGTGCAGCGGCCGAGCAGGAAGTGGCAGAACTCGTCGCGGGTGACGTGGCAGTTCCAGAAGCCCGGCGTGCAGATCCAGATGCCGGTCTCGCTTTCGCCATTGGGGCCCTTGTGGATGACGAGGCCCGAAGTCTGCGAGGCGCCTTCGATCATCGTCGGGATGATACCCCAGTCCTTGAGTGGTCCCGCATAAGTGGCGGGGTCTTCAACATGTGGCGCGGAGGAGTCAAGTCTGGCGGGCATCAGATGACCTTCCGGCGGGTGAGCGCGTCGATCACCTTGGCCGCCTTGGTCGGCCCGTGCTTGGCGCGCATTGACTTTGATGTCTTCTTCATTTTCGCTTTCATCTTCTTGTCCGTAAGCATGGTCATGATCTTGGCCTGCAATTCGGCGTCGGTCCACTCGTAGCGGTCGAGCTTGAAGCCGTGCCCGGTTTCCTGAACGCGGGTGGCATTGTCGTGGCCATCCCAGACATAGGGCATGATGATCGCCGGCTTGCCGAAATAAAGGCATTCGGTGAAGCTGTTGTTGCCGCCATGATGGATGACGCCATCAACCTTGGGGATCACCGAAGGCTGCGGGAACCACTTGCCGATGATCACGTTGTCCGGAATGTCCGTGTACTGATCGATATAGTCGCCGACATTGACCAGGGCGCGCAGCGGCATATTGGCCAGCGACGCGATGAGGCGCTTCAGCAGGCCGGTATCGCCGGAGCCCAGCGAGCCGAAGCTGACATAGAGCAGCGGCTTGTCGTTGTTGATCTTGAACTCCGGCACCTTGTAGGACGCTTCCTTGCGGACACAGCCTTCGAGATACTGGAACTGCCTGGGCGCCAGCTTGTGCCGGCGCTTGAATTTCACGGCACTTGGGTAGAGCAGAATGTTCATGTGCGGGCTGGCCTCGAAGAACTGGCCCAGCGGATATTTCTTCTCGCCCGCCGCTTTCAGGAAAGCGTTGAAATCGTCGTGGATCGGCTTGATCACCTGGTTGAAGTGCTTGCGATAGGCGGCCTGAGCCTTTTTATCCTTGGCGCCGGCACCCGAAAGATGCGGCGGGATATCCGGATCCTCGATCTCGTTTTCGGAGCACGAGATGATGCGCACCCAAGGCTTTACGTTCTGCTTGGCGTAGCGCTTGATGGCCGGGAAAAGAACGACGTTGTCGACGCAGACGACATCGGGCTTCACCTTGTCGAGAACGCCCGGCAAATCCTTCTCGGCCCACTTTGCCGTCTCGACGATCATCGCCCAGCAGTCCTTCACGTAGTTGTCGATCTGGTCATAGGGGCTCTTGCGGAAGTTCGGGATGTGGCCGTTGATGAAGTCAACCCAGAACCGCGCCATCTCCTCAGGCGGCAGCGGTGCTGACAGGTTCACCGGATGGGCCTCGAAGCCATAACCCTTGTAGACGTCGATAAAACCCGGGTCCGAGAGGAACACCACCTTGTGGCCAAGTTTCCTCAGCGCCTGGCCGATGCCCACCGAATTGAGCGCCGGGCCGAAGGCGGCTTCCGGAAAAAGCGCTATGACTTTCTTTACCTTCTTCTTCACCGCCGGTTTCTTCGCTGCCGTTTTTGCCATTGTTGCCTCCCTGAATGTTCTGATGTGTAGCAGAGCCATTACAACCCCGGAATACGTCCGCGATTGAGGCGCTGGGCTGCGAAAACCATGACGAAGCTGACCACCATGATGATCGCGGCCATGGCGTTGATCTCCGGCGTCACGCCGAAGCGGATCATGGCGTAGATCTGCATGGGCAGCGTCGTCGAGGCCTGTCCCGCTCCGGCGGTAAAATAGGCGATGATGAATTCGTCGATGGAGAGCGTGAAGGCCAGTAGCCCCGCGGCGATCACCGACGGCCTGATCAGCGGAAAGGTGATGCGCCAGAAAGTCGTCAATGCTGTGGCGCCAAGATCGCGCGACACTTCGTTCAGCGACCAGTCGTAACTTTTAAGTCTGGCGCGCACCACCGCACAGACAAAGGCGATGTTGAACACCACGTGAGCCAGCACGATGGAGTGCAGGCCAAGCGTGAATTTAGTCAGCGTGAAGAACGACAGCAGGGCAATCGCCAGCACGATGTCGGGAATGATCATCGGCGCAAAAAGCAGGGCGTCGCGGGCGGGCGATGGATGGCTACGCTCGACGCCCAGCGCCAGCATGGTGCCGAGCGTGGTGGCGATCAGCGTCGACCAGCTGGCCACGACGACCGAGTTCCAGGCGGCACCGGTGATCTTCGGGTTGGCGGCGAGCTTGCCATACCACTCGAAGGAAACGCCGGTCCAGGCGGTGGGCATGCCGGACTTGTTGAGCGACAGCACCATGAGCACGGCAATCGGCAGATAGAGGAACGCGAAAACCGCGCCGAGATGCAGATTAAGCAGACGCGGCATTGTCACCCCGGGCGTGTGCCGCTGTCCAGGCCTGCGCGAAGAGCAGCAGCATCATGATGGCGATGAGCAGCGCCGAGAGTGTCGCGCCGAAGGGCCAGTCCCTGGCCTGCAGGAACTGGTCATAGATGAGGTTGCCCGCCATCTGGAATTTCTTGCCGCCCAGCAGGTTGGGCGTCACGAAGTTGCCGATCGACAGCACGAAGACGAAGACGCCGCCCGCCGCCACGCCGGGCGCGGTCAGCGGCAGGATGATGCGCCAGAAGGTGGTGGCGGAACTGGCGCCCAGGTCGCGCGAGGCTTCCGCGTAGGAGGGATCGAGCCGCTGCAACGAGGAATAGACCGCGAGGATGACGAAGGGCGTGTAAGCATAGACCAGCCCCAGCACCACCGCGAACTTGTTGTAAAGCAGCGGCAGCGGTTCGGCGGTGAGGCCCAGCCACTGCAAGAGAGTGTTGATGAGCCCCGCCGGATTGAGCAGCACGATCCAGGCATAGGTGCGGATCAGATAGTTGGTCCAGAAGGGCAGCATGGCGAGGAACAGCAGTGCCGTCTGGCGCTGGGCAGGGGCCTTGATGATGGCGTAGGCCGCCGGATAGCCGATGAACAGGGCGGCGAGGGTGGCAAGCCCGGCGATCTGGCCGCTGTCAAGAAAGATCGTGAGATATAGCGGATCAGCGGCGCGGCGGAAATTTTCCAGCGTCGCGGCACTCCAGTCGATACCGCCATAGGTGCCGCGCTCGAAAAAAATCAGCACGAAGATCAGCAGGCAGGGCACAACCATAAGCAGTCCGAGCCACAAAAGGCCCGGCGCCATGAGCAGCCAAGAGGTGAAGCGTGGGGACATGGACCTTATCCCTTCCCCGCGAAGGGGAGGGAGATTCCTGTGAACCGTGAACTTACTTCGCCGCCATGATTTCCGAGACGGTTTTCGAAAACGCCTTCATGCCCTCACCAAGATCGCGGAGCTGCTCGTATTTCAGCAGATCGGCCGGGCTGATCGCCATGTTGGGATATTGCGTCAGCATGGCCTTGTCGATGGCTTCCATGCCGGCCTTGTTGGGCGACTTGTACATGATGTTTTCGACCACCCACTTGCCATTCTCGGCATTGAGCACGAAGTCGATGAACTTGTGGGCGGCTTCCGGATTCTTCGAGGCCTTGGTGATGACGATGGTATCGACCCACAGATCGGAGCCTTCCTTGGGGATCACGTATTTGATGTCCTTGTTCTCAGCGATGCCATAGTTGCACCAGCCATCCCAGGCATGCACCAGTGTTGCCTCGCCGGAGACCAGCTTGGAATAGAAGGTGGTGTCGTCATAGGCCAGCAGCTGGCGCTTGGTGGCGATCAGTTCGTCGCGCACCTTGTCGAGGCTCGCCTGATCGCCGGTGTTGACCGACAGACCATTGGCGAGGAAGCCCGCCGCCATGAGCCAGCGGTCGGTCGACAGCATGGTGATCTTGCCCTTCAGGTCATCGGCGGGCTTCAGCAGGTCATTCCAGCTGGTGGGCGCCGTCTTCAGCAGGTCCGAGCGGTAGCACAGGCCGGTGGTGCCCCAAGTGTAGGGGATCGAGAAGACGTTGCCCGGATCATGCTTGAGGGCGCCCGCCTCGGGATAGAGATTGCCGTAGTTCGAGAGCTTGGCATGGTCGATATTCTGGATCAGGCCGAGCTGGTTCAGCGCCTCGGCGAAGGGTGAGGACACGAAGAGCACGTCATAGCCCTCGCCGCCCGAGGCCGTCACCTTGCCCATGATCTCCTCGTTGGTGGCATGGACCGAGACTTCGAGGTCGATGCCGGTGGCCGCCTTGAATTTTTCGGCCATGTCCTTGGGCATGTAACCATCCCAGTTCGAGATGACGAGCTTGTCGGCCAATGCCGCACCGGCACCCGCCAGCAGCCACACCGTGCCGAGTACGGCCGTTGCCAAAGCTTTGAGTTTCATTGTCTTCCTCCCTGTGGTGTAGCGCGAAGACTATTGTATTCCCCGCGCCCGGTCGAGGGGGTCCGACGATCACGACAAACTGAACCGCTGGCCGGGGTCGTGATTTCCTTTTGCGCCGGGGCGACGTATGAGGGCTTGAACAGGAAGACTTGCGCATGACCATGACAATCACCCGCCGCGGGGTACTGGGCGCCGCCGCCAGTGCCACATTCTTCAAACCGGCCCTGGCCGCGGACTGGGCAGCGCTTGAGGCCGAGGCAAAAGGTCAGACCGTCTATTTCAACGCCTGGGCCGGAGCCCCGGCAATTAATGCTTACATCGCCTGGGCGGGCGCCGAGCTCAACAGCCGCCACGGCATCAGCCTTGAACATGTGAAGATCAGCGACACCGCCGAAGTCGTCCGCCGGGTGCGCGACGAGGTAAAGGCCGGCCAGAGCGAGGGTTCAGCCGATCTGGTGTGGATCAATGGCGAGAATTTCCGCGCCATGAAACAGGACCACCTGCTGTTTGGACCCTTCGCCGAGGACTTGCCGAATTTCCGGCTGGTCGATGTCAAGGGCAAGCCGACGACGCGCATCGACTTCGCCGAAGCAACCGATGGCCTCGAAAGCCCGTGGGGCATGGCGCAGCTGACATTTTTCGGCGATGGCGCGAAGATTACCACGCCACCCCTGTCGATGGTGGAACTGGCGGGTTTCGCCAAGGCCAATCCGGGCCGCGTCACCTATCCGGCACCGCCGGATTTTCACGGCACGACTTTCCTGAAGCAGGTGCTGGTCGAGACCATGGCCGACCGCAATCTGTTGCCAAGGGTGGTGACCGGGGAACAGTTCGCCAGCGCCGCACTACCGATGTTTGCCAGCCTCGACCGGTTGCATCCGCATCTGTGGCGGAAGGGCAATCAGTTTCCGCAATCCCAGGCGCAACTGAAGCAGATGCTGGCTGACGGCGAGTTGCTCATCGCCTTGACCTTCAATCCCAATGAGCCGGCCAACCTCGTGGCCTCGGGCACGCTGCCAGCCAGCACCATCGCCTGGCAACATAAGCAAGGCACCATCGGCAACACTCACTTTGTTGCCATCCCGATCAACGCCCGCGCCAAGGCCGCGGCACAGGTGACCGCCAATTTCCTGCTGTCGCCCGAAGCCCAGGCACGCAAGGCCGATCTCAAATTGTGGGGCGATCCCACGGTTCTTGATCTCGCCAAACTTACACCCGCAGACGCCAAACGCTTTGCAGCGGCTACGGCACCCGGTGCCGTCAGCCTGCCCGGCCCCACAATCCCCGAGCCCCATGGCAGCTGGGTGCCGCTCATCGAGAAAGCCTGGCTCGAACGCTACGGCGCATGAAACGGGGCCTCGGCGCGGCGCCGCTGCTGCTGCTCTGGGCGCTGCCATTGCTGGCCGGACTGGCACTGCCCCTGATCCAGTCGGCCAGCGGCGAGGCCTGGGGCGCCCTGTTCGCGCATCCGCAGCTCTGGCCCGCCCTGATGCTCTCACTGTGGACGGCAACAGCGGGCACCGCCGCGGCTTTGCTCTGTACACTGATCATCATGGCGGGCTTCCACCGCTCCGGGCATTGGCTGGGCTGGCGCGATACGGCGACCCTTGGCCTGGCACTGCCGCATCTGGCTTTCGCCATCGGCTTTGGCTTTCTCATCATGCCGAGCGGCTGGCTGGCACGGCTGCTGGTGGGTGGCGATGCGCCGCCGCAATGGCTGACCACGCAGGACCCGCTGGGCCTGTCGCTGATTGCCGTTCTGGTGTTGAAGGAAATCCCCTTTTTCCTCGCCATGGCGGTTGCCGTACTGTCACGCGGTGATGCCGCCGTGGCACTCGACGGCCAATGGCGCTCGGCCCGCAGCCTTGGCCATGGCCCTGGCTCGGTATGGCTGCGGGTGATCCTGCCGCAATTGCTGGCGCGGCTGATCTGGCCCATTGCCGCCGTCTGGGCCTATGGCGCCACGGTGGTTGACATGGCGCTGGTGATTGGTCCTACCCAGCCGCCGCCGCTGGCGGTGATCGTCTGGCGTGACCTCAACGATGCCGCCTTCGCCGTCAACCAGAGGGGCCTTGCCGGAGCGGTGTTTCTGGCGCTGGCTCTCGGTGTCTTTGCGGCGGGCGCGGCTGTTATCTTTGCCGGTCTGGGCCGGATGTCGCGCGGGCTCATGGTGCGCGGTCCTTCGACGCTGGCGCAGCCGCGCGCCACAGCCACCCTTGTGCTGGGCCTCACCGCACTGGCTTATCTGGCAACCGCCGCCACCCTGCTGGTGATGTCACTGGCGCCGCGCTGGCCCTATCCGGCGCTGTGGCCCGCCGTCTTTGGACTCGCCGCCTGGCAGCAATTGGCCAGCGCACCTGCCGCCATGGTGCTGAGCATCGCACTCGCATTGACCTCGTCCGTTGCGGCAACCGTTCTGGCGGTCCTGTGGTTTGAAACCCAGACTCCAACCAATGACCGCCTCATCACCGGCCTGGCGCTTGTGGCGCTTGGCCTGCCGCAACTGGTGACGGCTGCGGGACAATACATCCTGTTTCTCGATCTCGGATTGACCGCCTCGCTGCCCGGGCTGTTTCTCGCCCATCTGACACCGGTGCTGGCCTATGTGATCATCGTGTTGGCCGGCCCCTACCGGGCGCTTGATCCGCGCTATGCCGCCGTGGCGCGGGCGCTGCAATCGGGTGCTGTCTCGACATGGTGGCGGGTGAAAGCCCCGCTGCTGAAAAAGCCGCTGCTGACGGCGCTGGCGGCCGGCTTCAGCGTCAGCATGGTGCAGTTTGTGCCAGCCCAACTGGTGGCGGCGGGGCGCTTCGCCACCCTGCCCATGGAGGCGGTGACGCTGGCCTCGGGCGGTGACCGGCCCCTGACGGCGGCCTATGCATTTGCCCTGGCTCTGCCGCCGCTCATCGTCTTCGCTTTGGCGGGATTGCTGGGGAGGTCAAGGTGGCGCTGATCCTGTCGGGCCTGTCGATCAATCTCAGGGAGCGGACCCTGCTGCGCCGCTTCGATCTCGACATTGCGGCAGCCGAGATCGTGACGCTCATGGGTCCAAGCGGTTCCGGCAAATCGTCGCTGCTGTCTTTTATCGCCGGTGATCTCGATGCCCCCTTCACCAGCACGGGCACGGTGACACTCGATGGCCATATGCTCGACGGGTTACCGCCGGAGCGGCGCAACATCGGGCGGCTGTTTCAGGACGACCTGCTGTTTCCGCATCTGACGGTTGGCGAAAATCTGCTGTTCGGCATGGCGCGCGGCAAGGCCTCCGAACGTCTGGCCATGATGCGGCAGGCCTTGCGGCGCATTGAGATGGACGGCTTCGAACAGCGCCCGCCGCACACGCTGTCGGGTGGCCAGCGCGCCCGGGTGGCGCTGATGCGGGCCTTGCTCGCCAAGCCCGCCGCCATGCTGCTCGACGAACCCTTCAACAAGCTCGACGCGGAGCTGCGTGCCAGCCTGCGGGCCTATGTCTTCGCCCATCTGCGTGAGCGCGCCATTCCATGCCTGCTGGTCACCCACGACCGCGCCGACGCGCCGCCCGATGGCCGCGTCCTGGTCATTCGGCCTTCCGGAGATATCGACAATGATTGACCGCCACGCGTTGAAGCTCCTGCGTCCGGCCATCGATTGGGGGGCGAGGCTGCTGCATGGCATGGGCTGCAATGCCGATCAGGTGACCTTCGCAGGCTTTGGCCTCGGCATGGTGGCGGCGGGACTCATCGTCACCGGCCTGCCACTCTGGGCCATTGTCTTCCTGCTGGCGAGCCGGGTTCTCGATGGCCTCGACGGCGCATTGGCCAGGCTGTGCGGCACCACCGACCGGGGGGCCTTTCTTGACATCAGCCTCGATTTCATTTTCTACGCGGCCATTCCGCTGGCCTTCGCACTGGCCGACCCGCTGGCCAACAGTCTGGCTAGTGCCGTGCTGCTCGCCGCCTTCGTCGGCACCGGTACGGCTTTCCTGGCTTACGCGGCGATCGCCGAAAAGCGTGGGCTGAAGAGCACCGCCTATCCCTCGAAGTCGATCTACTACCTGGGCGGCCTTACCGAAGGCACCGAGACAATTCTGTGCTTCGTGGCCATGTGTCTGTGGCCGCAACACTTCGTGGCCATCGCCTATGTCTATGCGGGACTCTGCGCGCTCACCACGGTGATGCGGCTTGCCGCCGGGTGGCAGAGCTTCGAAGGAAGGAATTCTTAACGAAAATTCATAAAAAATTTGGCCGCGGACCAAATTCCATCTTGATTGCGATACGAGAATCCATCATATTAATCGCGCCCAAAGTCGCACGTGCCCCAAGGATTTCCCCAAAGCAACGACGGTGCGGGCTTTTTGGTCTCAACCGGCTCCTCCAAAGGCCGGGGTTACTGAGAGGCACCACTATCATTGCCCCATGTGCGATTGGGTCATCCCAATCAAGCCAAGGCGAAAAGTCAGTACGCGCAAAGCGCTCTTCACGTCTCCATCGCGTGGGTTCGCAACGGTTGCGCTGACACCGGCACCGCTTAGCCTTTTTCCGGGAGACTTTATCCATGGCCGCCACCGCTCGCATTCTCGACTTTCTCCGTGACCGACGTCCCGAAGGCCCCTGCCTTGTGGTCGACCTCGAAGTTATTGCCGGCAACTATCGTGCCTTCACCCATGCCATGCCCGACACCCGCGTTTTCTATGCGGTGAAGGCCAATCCGGCGCCGGAAATCCTCAAGCTTTTGGCCGCTATGGGCTCGTGCTTCGACACGGCTTCAGTGCCAGAAATCGAAATGGCATTGGCGGCTGGCGCCACGCCGGACCGCGTGTCGTTCGGCAACACCATCAAGAAGGAACGCGACATCGCCAAGGCGCATGCGCTCGGCGTGTCGCTGTTTGCCATCGACTCGGTCGAGGAAGCCGAGAAGGTTGCCCGCGCGGCGCCGGGTGCCAAAGTCTTCTGCCGTATCCTGACCGATGGTGCAGGTGCCGAATGGCCGCTGTCGCGCAAATTCGGCTGCGAACCCGCCATGGCGGTTGACGTTCTGTTGCATGCCCACCAGCTGGGCCTTCAGGCCCATGGCATCTCCTTCCATGTCGGCTCGCAGCAGACGCGGCTTGCCGCCTGGGACCAGGCGCTGGGCGAGGCCAAGGCGATCTTCGATGCCATGCAAGGCCACGGCATCACCCTGTCGATGGTCAATCTCGGCGGCGGCTTCCCCACCAGATACCTGAAGCCAGTGCCGGGCACCGCCAGCTATGCCAATGCCATCCACGAGGCGCTGACCAAGCATTTTGGCAACGCCATTCCCGAAACCATCATCGAGCCGGGGCGTGGCATGGTGGGCAACGCTGGTGTCATCAAGGCGGAAGTCGTGCTGATCTCGAAGAAGCATGCCAACGACAATCATCGCTGGGTGTTTCTCGACATCGGCAAATTCGGCGGCCTGGCCGAGACCATGGACGAAGCGATCCGCTATCCGATCGTCACGGCGAAGGACGCGGATGCCAAGGCGCCTTGCGTCATCGCCGGGCCGACCTGCGACTCGGCCGACGTGCTCTACGAGAAGACACCCTATGATCTCCCCGTCACGCTGACGGTGGGCGACGAGGTGCTGATCGAGGCCACCGGCGCCTACACGACGACCTATGCCTCGGTGGCCTTCAACGGCTTTGCGCCGCTGCAGTCCTACGTCATCTAAGCAACCCTTCCAACTCACTTGTAACTTGTGGAGGCCAGAATGGTCACCATTCGTCATGAGCTTGCTTCGGATGCCGCGGCGCGCGAAGCGCTGCTTGATCGTGCCTTCGGCAAGACCCGCAAACGCAAAACGTCTGAACGCCTGCGCGAGGGCCGTCTGCCGTCCGACGGTTTGGCCTTCAGCGCTACAGATGAAAAGGGCCGCGTCATCGCCAGCATCCGCCTGTGGGACATAATCGCCGGATCGGCGGGGGCGGCGCTGCTGCTCGGGCCGCTGGCGGTCGATCACCGGCACCAGGGCCAGGGTCTCGGCGCGGCACTCATAAACCGTGCCCTGAATGAAGCGCGGGTGCGTGGCCATGCGGCAGTCATTCTGGTTGGCGATGCGCCCTATTATGGCCGCTTCGGCTTTTCGCACGGCGCGGTGCCGGATTTGTTTCTGCCGGGACCGGTTGACCGCAACCGTTTCCTCGGGCTGGAACTGCTGCCCGGCGCACTGGACGGCGCTGAGGGCCTGGTCATGGCCAGCGGGCGCCGGGAAGACGCAGCGGCAGCGGCGGCCTAGGTCTTCTTCCAGCCCTTGGCGCGTGCCACCGCCTCGGCAAAGCGGGCGAGCACTTGTTCCGCAACATCCCGCCCAGGTTCGACGATGCGCGATGGCTTGGGGAGTGGCGGCAGGGTTTGCACGCCAAGTCCGCGCATCGCCAGGCGCGCCGTGCCCAGCGCCGTCAAATCAGTGGAGGACGGCACTGCGACGCGCTTCCTCAACACGTCGCTGAGGAATTGCAGGACATAGGCGTTCTTCGCCATGCCGCCATCGACGGAAATGGTATCGCCCACCGGCACCAGTTGCGACATGGCCGAGATGACCTCAGCAGCGCGCAAGGCGATGCCCTCGAGCAGGCTTTGCATCAGGTCAGTGCGTGTCGTGTCGAGGCCCATGCCGATCCACAGGCCTGCGGCCTTGCGGTCCCAATGCGGGCAGCCCAATCCCGAGAGGGCCGGAACGAAAGCAATTTCACGGCTGATGGCTGGAGCGGCTTTGAAGCTTTCGATCTCCGCGAAATCCGCAAACAACCCGAGGCTCCGCGCCCAGTTTACGGCCGAAGCGGCATTGTAAACGCCACCCTCCAGCGCAAATTCGGCGGGGCTGTTGCCGATTTTCCACGCCACCGTCGGCAGGACACCGAAGCGGCTGCCATCGACGCGCTCAGGACCGGCCACGGCAAGTGCGAAAGCACCGGTGCCGAAGGTGATCTTGGCATCGCCTGGTACCGCACAGCCGTGACCGAAAAGCGCCGCTTGCTGATCGACGAGACTGGCGGCGACCGGGGTGCCATTGAGTGAACCAAAATCCCCCGCCGTGGCAAGGATTTCGGGGAGACATTCCATCGGCACCCCAAACAAGTCGCAGAGTGCGTCGTCCCACTGGAAGGTGTCGAGTGACATGAGGCTGGTACGCGAGGCGGTGGTGACATCGGTGGCGTAGACACCGGTGAGCCGCGCCAGAAAAAACGCGTCGCTGGTGCCGAGGCGCAGGCGCTTCTGGCGCAGCAGGTCCTTCGCCTCCGGAACATGATCGATGAACCAGCGCAGCTTGCTGGCCGAGAAATAGGGATCAAGCGGCAAGCCCGCAGCCTTGAGGGT
Organism: Aestuariivirga sp.; assembly: GCA_046594125.1. Taxonomy (GTDB): domain Bacteria; phylum Pseudomonadota; class Alphaproteobacteria; order Rhizobiales; family Aestuariivirgaceae; genus Aestuariivirga. Next base: position 5,863 of record JBKJQD010000362.1, on the reverse strand, counting down.
CAGTTCCTCGGCACCATCGGTTTTCAGCTTCGCTGTCACATCCTTGGTGCGGTCATCCTGCCAGACAATGGCGTTGTGGATGGCCCGCCCGGTCGCCGCGTCCCAGGCGATGACGGTTTCACCCTGGTTGTCGATGCCGATGGCATCCACCTGGCCAGCCGCCTTGATCGCGTCCCGCACATGCATGAGCAGTTCTTCCGGGTCATGCTCCACCCATCCGGCCTGCGGATAGATTTGGCGATGCTCGAAGGCCGCAGCGGAAACGAAAGTTCCGTCATCGGCAAGCGTGAAGGACTTGGTACCGGTGGTGCCCTGATCGACGGCGGCAACTTTCATGCAAGGCTCCCGGCAATTCTTTCGGCGGCGGCGTGGCCTTCGCGCCAGCAGACGCCAGAGGTTTTCAAAGTACCCTGCACGTTGCCCGCCAGCATCACATCGGGATCGCCGGTCAACAGGGAATTCTCAGGGGTGAATTTTCCGGTGAAGATCACGCCGTCGCAGGCGATGCGTTGGCATCTGCCATGACGCTCGATCTCGACGGCCTCGACTTGCGCGCCGCCCTCGATGGCGATGAGCCTGGTGCTGGTGAGTACCGGCACGCCATAGGCCAGCCGGGCGATCAAATCGCCGGGGCGCGGGGCGGTGATGCGCGAGTTCTCCTCGATCATCGCCACCGGCCTGATGCCGAGGTGACGAGAAGTGAGGATTGCCGAGAACGACACCCATTCGCTGCCGATGATCACCGGGCGCTCGAACGGCTTGAAATTCTGCAGATAGACATGCTGCTGCAGCGCCCCGGTGTTCATCACGCCCGGCGGGCGGCTGCCGCCAACCAGGCGCGCGGCGCGCGGCGTCTCGCGGGTACCAGTGGCGACCAATAGGCGCTTGGCGGTAATTTCCGACAGTCCCTTGCCATCGTGGATGCGCAGCACGCCATCGGCTTTGATTTCGAGTACCGTGGTGCTGGTACGCACATCAAGTCCTTCAACGCTGCGGCGCAGTTCTGCGGCAAAGCGAGGCCCAGTCCAGATGCGGCGATGGCTCTGCCAGCCAAAGCCCGAGTGCCCGCAGTGGCGCGGCACGCCGCCCGCCTCGGCTTCACGTTCGAGAACCACCACATCGGCAATACCGAGTTCGGCCAGACGCCGCGCCGCCGAAAGTCCGGCTGGACCGCCGCCGATGATGACCACATCATGGCGTTCCATTTTGGGCCTCGCGGAACATCGCGGCGATGTGGGCTGAACAGTTGAAGCCCTGGCAGCGGCCCATCATGGCGCGGGTGCGGCGCTTGAGGCCGCCGAGGTCACCGGCCGGCAGCGGTCCTTCGAGGGCGGCTTCGATTTCACCGCGCGTCACCCACTCGCAATGGCAGATGATCTCGCCGCCATCCATGTAGGGCCTGTGCCGTTCTTCAGTCAGATTGGGCACCGGTGTCCACACTGGCTTGGGTGCTGTGGGCAACGCACCGAAATGCTCCGTATACAGATGGCTGACCTGCTGCGCGATGCCAAGGCAGGCGGTGAGGCCGGTCGAACGGATGCCGCCCACGGTGATCCAGTTGCGATCAGCCAGCGCCTCGATCACATAATCCTTGTGCTGGCTGGCGGGACGCAGCCCGGCATAGACGGCGTTGACGCCGATGCCCGCCAGTGGCGGCAGCATTTCGATGGCGCGGGCCTTGAGCATCTCGAGTGTTGCGGTATCGCAGCTTGCCGTCTGGCGCTCTTCCACGTCTTCCGCCGTGGGGCCGATGGCCAGATTTCCGAAGGCGGTGCGGAACAAGACGACGCCCTTGGTGCGTTCGGTGGGCACCGGCAGGATGATGGCATGGATGAGCTTCGACGCGGGCTTGTCGAAAACCACGAATTGGCCGTTGCGCGGCGTGATGGTGAAGGGCGAAGGTCTTGCGATGGCCTCGACCAGATCACCAAAGTTTCCGGCGGCGTTGATCACCACGCGGGCTTTGATCTCGCCAGCCGCACTTGCCAGCCGCCATTGGCCATTTATGAATTCGCCGCCGGTCACCTCGGCATTGCGCCGGATCTCCGCGCCATGGGCGATGGCCTGATGGGCATAGGCGAGTGGTGCCGACCAGGGATCGATGATGTGTTCGCCAGGCACCAGCACGGCATCGAGAGCGGCTGATGCCAACATGGGTTCCCGTGAGTGCAATTGGGCGCGGCTGATCCGCATCACATCGCCCACGCAGTTGCCATGGGCTTTCGCAACGATGCCATCGAGCCTGGCCTGCTCGTCATCGTTCCAGGCAACAACAAGGGCCGAGCTTTCGACCAGTGGCAGGTTCAATTTCTCGCGCAGCGCCAGATACTCGGCATAGCCCGCCCGCATGCAGGACAATTCGAGGCTGCCCGGCGGCGCATCGAAACCGGTATGCAGCAACGCGCTGTTGCCCTTCGAGGCGCCCGACAGGATGTCGGCGCCGCGCTCCAGCAAAACGCAATTCAATCCGGCCATGGCAAAGCGCCGCAGCACGGCAAGGCCCACCACGCCGCCGCCGATTACCGCAATGTCGAATGTTCTGGCCATGCAACACTCTTAGCACAAAGAAAAAGGGCGGTCCGGAGACCGCCCTTTCACAGACCGGTAAAGATCAACTGGCGGCGTCGAGCGCCTTTTCCTGGGCGGCAATCGCCGCCTGGCGCTTCGTGATCTCGTCACCCATGGGCGGACCCTGGAACGAGTTCTTGATGAGTGCAAACCACAGGACGATCATGACAACGATCATGAAGATGATCAAGTAGAACACCTTCTCCTGCGGCGGCTGAACGCCCGCAAAGATCAGGACGGTGCAGCCGATGATGGCCAGAGCCGCCACCGGGATCGAGGCGCCGCCCAGGTTGAACGGCCCCTTGTTCTTCCAGTTGCCCGCCATTTCCGCGCGCATCGCCGCGGCGATGGGCATCAGATAGGAGAGATAGAGGAACACGGCGCAGCCCGTCGACAGCACCAGGAAGGCGCCGCCGTAGAGTGTGGCGATGACCGACAGGACGCCGCCAACCCAGATCGCCGCACCGGGGGTGCGATGCTGCCGATTGACCTTGCTGAGCGTGCTGGAAGCCGGCAGGCCGCCGTCACGGGCAAAGGCGTACATCATGCGCGATGTCGAGGTGAGACCCGCCAGCGCGCAGAGGAAGTTCGACACAACGATACCGATGATGATCAGTGCGCGGATCACATCTGGCATCGGCGTCTGGGCAATCAGCCAATTGAAGGCGTTCCAGCCTTGTGCCGCGCCAGCCGAGACACCGTCCAGCGTCACCACGCCAGCCGCGTCCTTTTGGTCGGGCAGCGCCAGAACGAAGGACGCTACCATGACGTAACCGACAAGGAACGACCAGAACACCGCGCGGATCATGCCCTTCGGCACTTCCTTCTGGGCGTCGCGGGTTTCCTCCGAGGTATGCGCCGAGGCATCGAAGCCGGTGATCGTGTAGACCACATGCAGGAAGCCGAGCGCGAAGATATAGATGCCGACGGTTGCGGCGGGCCACACACCGCCACCAGCGTCACCAGTATAGTTGTGGAAGGTGAAGAGGCGGCCAATGTCATGGCTCGGCGCGAAGGCCAGCATGGCGAGTGTTAGCACCACGGCGGTTGCCAGGATGATGTAACCGCTCCAGTCGGTGAGTATCGTGGTGAGCTTCAGGTAGTAATGGTTGAGAACCGCCTGCGCCATGGTGACAAGGGCAATGAAGATCGTCTGATACCACCAGCCGGTGGAAAACTCGCCGGTGGGTATCCAGTTGGTCACGTCCATGCCCAGCACCTGGGCCAGGAACAGATCGCGGAACAGGTTAAAAAGCCCCCAGTTGACCGACGAGACGACGAAGATCAGGCCCAGGAGGTTGAACCAGGCCGCGGCCCAGCCATAGCCCTTGCCGCCGAGAATTGACGACCAGTGATAGATGCCGCCCGCCGTCGGATAGGCCGAGGCCACCTGGCCCATGGCGGCAGCCACGACGAGAGCAAAAAGCGAACCGATCGGCCAGACGATGCCGATCGAAGCGCCGCCGCCAGCACTCAAGGCGACCGGAAAGGCGGTGATGCCGCCGGCCACGATGCAGATGATGGCGAATGAAATCGCGAAGTTCTGGAACGGCCCCATGCGCCGCTGCAGTTCCTGGGCATAGCCCATCTGATGGAGGACTTTCTCGTCCTCTGTCATGTTGTGTTTGTCGGCCATTTATTGCTTCTCCCTGCGTCCTGGGAGCCCGGACGTCCCTGCATTGTTGTTGTCAGGATTGCGCCCGTTTCATCAAGCGTCAATCCCCTCTCCCGAATCCCATTGTGATCCGCCGCCGGGGATACGTCAACAAAGGCCCGCATCACGTCTCGTTCCTCTTGAAACAATTGTTTCAGAGGCGTCTAATTCTGTGAGGGACAGGCGGAACAGACCATGATCGACACCAACGAACTGGCCAAGCAGGTAACGGCGGCGGGGCGCCGGGCCGGCGGGCGCGAGGGCCGCCGCGTGTTGCGCTCCGCACCCATGGCCTCGTTCCCGGGGCTGGTACGCGAAATTCCGGTCTACCAGATGGTGCCAGACGAGGCGGTGGAATTGATCCACGAGGAGTCGCTCAAGATCCTCGAGGAGGTGGGCTGCGAGTTCCGCGATGCCGAGGCCATTGAAATGTGGACGGCGGCGGGTGCTGACGTGCAGGGCACGAGGGTCAGGATCGACCGGGCGCTGCTCATGGCACTGGTGGCCAAGGTGCCGCCGGAATTCACCCTCAATGCCCGCAATCCGCAGCGCACCGTCAAGGTCGGCGGAAAGAACACCATCTTCGTGCCGATGTATGGAGCACCCTACGTGCGCGATCTCGAGGGCAAGCGGCGCTATGGTTCACTCACCGACCTCAACAACTTCCACAAGCTGGCCTATATGGCGCCGGCTCTGCATTCGTCGAGTTCGATCATCTGCGAGCCAATGGAAATTCCGGTGCCGAAGCGCCACCTGCACATCATGCATTCGGCGCTGAAATATTCCGACAAGCCCTTCATGGGCATCGTCACCGCCAAGGAGCGTGCTGAGGATGTGATGAAGATGGCGGGCATCGTGTTCGGCGATGATTACGTGAAAGACAACGCCGTGCTGGTGGCGATCACCAATTGCAATTCGCCGCTGGTGTGGGACGCCACCATGCTCGACGCCATGAAGGTTTACGCGCGCCACAACCAGCCGCTGATCCTGGCACCCTTCGCATTGTGCGGGGCATCGACCTCGGCGTCCGCCGTGGGTGCAGTGGCCCAGGTCAATGCCGAGGCGCTGGCCGGCGTCGCCTTCACGCAGTTGCTCCGCCCCGGCTCGCCGCAGATCTACGGCCAGTTCATGGTGACCGTCGACATGAAAACCGGTGCTCCCATGGGTGGCACGCCGGAAGCGGCACAGATGATGTATCTGATGGGAGCGCTGGCGCGGAAATACAATCTGCCGTGGCGCACCTCGGGGTTTCACGTCGGCTCGAAGATCAACGACGCCCAGGCCGGCTACGAGGCCAACATGCTGATGCACGCGGCGATCCTGTCGGGCGCCAATTACGTGTGGCATGTGGCGGGCTGGCTGGAGGCTGGCCTGTGCTGCGGCTACTCCAAGTTCATGACCGACTGCGAGCAGCTGGTTGGCTGGTACAAGTATGCGGGCGGGCTGTCGTTCGGCGATTTCAAGGAAGCCATGGCGGCAATCCGTGAGGTGGGGCCAGCAGGCCACTTCCTCGGCACCAAGCACACGCTTGAACATTTCGAGAAAGCCTTCTTCATCCCGACGATCATGGACTTCAATTCCTTCGAGCAATGGTCGGCCGAGGGCGCCAAGGACCACGACACGCGGGGCCGCGAGAAGGCC
>JBKJQD010000275.1:0-7882 GCA_046594125.1 Aestuariivirga sp. | reverse complement strand
CAACATGCCCCCAGCGCATGGTTGCCTTACTGGCCGCGCCGTCCTAATAAAGAGCAGGAACCCAATGGCTCAGGTGTGTTTTCGTGAGTTGCGGTCCGTCCCACGGTTGGCGGAGGTTGTTCTGGAGACGTTTCCCATGATGGAGTCCAATTCACCGATGATCGAGCGGGTGGCGCGGGCCTTGGCCGCCAGCTTGCATGGCGACGACTGGCGGGCATTTGTTCCCGCCGCGCGCGCCGCCGTCACCGCCATGCGCGAGCCGACCCCGGCAATGCTTGATGCGGCCCTTCCAGAACTTCCCGACTGCGGTTTCCTGCCCGACGACTGGCGGGCGATGATCGACCAGATCGCCGGCGAACGGGTGTTTCCCACAGCCCACAAGGCGTGAACCCGGCCGGTTGAAAAAACGGGCGGAAGTTGCCTTCCGCCCGCTTCTGTTCAAAATCCCGCGCTTACTTGGCGATGCAAGTGTCGGCGGTTTCCGGCGTGCAGACGTCGAGGCCCGTGTAGGTCGGGTCGGCGGGCGCTGCCTCGCCCTTCTTCATGGCCCACAGGGCCATCATGGTCTTGTAGCCCATTTCGAACGGACGCTGGCCGACCTGGCCCAAGGACAGCCCTTCCTTCATCTGGTCGATCTGCACCGGCAGCGTATCGGCTACGACAAGCGCCAGAGACTTGGAGGCGATCTTGTCCTTGTACTTGCCCACCGCGGCGCGATTGGCGTCGGGGATGAATTGCGGGAAGCCGCCGGTCGGGATGAAGGCATCGAGGTCCGGCATCTTGGCCATGGTGTCTTCAAACTGCTGCACCGAACGCGGGAAGTCATCGTCGGTGTAGAGCGGGCAGCCATCGGGCTCGGTCCAGCCGTTGGCACCAGCCAGACGGTCGCCGGGCGAAGCAGCCGACTTTACCCCGGCCAGCGTGTCACGGATGCCCTGCATGCGCTCGTTGTGGTTGGCGGCGGCCGCACCACCCGACTGGATGCACACCGTGCCGCCCTTCGGCTTGATGGTCATGGCGATCTTGGCGAGGTTGACGCCGATCTCATAGTTATGGGTGCCGATATAGGCGACGCGCAGGTCCTTGTTCTCGGGCAGCAGGTCGGAGTCCCAGGTGAGCATCGGGATGCCGGCATCCTTGGCGGCCTGGGCGGCGACCGCCATGGCGGCGGCGTTGGCTGGAGAGACAGCGATGCCGTCGACCTTCTTGACCACCAGATCCTGCACGATGGCCACGGCCTCATCGCCACCCCCGTGCTCGCCGGGGCCGATATACATGCATTCGAAGGCGCCGTTGGATTCGGCTTCGGCCTTCTTGCAGCCATCACGGGCCTGATCGAAGAACGGGTTGTTCATGTTCTTCGGCACCAGGGCGAAGACGAACTTCGCCTCGGCACCGGATATGGCAATTGTCAGGGCGCCGAAGGCCATGACAGTGCTCAGCAGCAGTTTCTTCATTGGGTCTTTCCTCCTCATTGACCTTCACTGTTTTCCGGCAGTGAAACCGGTTTCTAGTGGTGCTTCCTCGGAAACAGGCGTTCGATGGCGGTCGAGAAGATCGACTTGCCGCCGGATTGCATGCCGAGAAGCACCGCGAGAATGATGAAGCCGCCGACGAAGGCGCCTTGCCAATTGGAATCGATGCCGGCCATCAGCAGGGCATTGCGGATGACCTCGAGAAAGGCTGAGCCGATGATGGCGCCAAAGGCCGTGCCAGCGCCTCCCATCAGGCTGGCGCCGCCGATGACCGTGGCGGCGATGACCCGCAGCTCATAGCCCTGGCCCATGGCGTTGATCGCCGAGCCGTTATAACCGAGCAGCAGCAGCGAGGCGACCGACGCCGTGAAGGCGCAGAAGACATAGGCCTTGAACTTGATCCAGTCGACGGGAACGCCGGTCAGGCGGGCTGCCTGCTCATTGCCGCCAATGGCGAGGAGATGCTTGGCCCAGGCCGAAAAATTGAACGTGGCGCCGACCACCAGCCCCAGCACCACCATCACCCAGAATTGCGACGACAGCTCCGGCATCCAATGCGGCGCCCAGCCGGCCGGCTGGTGCAGCGGCCATTTGGCCTGGCCGATGGCCTTGACGATCGGCGCGTCGGGGCCGAATTTGTAGAGCATCTGATTGCCCGAGAAGACCACCGCCAGTGAGCGGGCGATCGACAGCATGCCGAGTGTCACCACGAAGGATGGCATGCCGACATAGGCCACGAAATATCCGTTGAAGGCCCCGCACAACAGGCCGGTGAGCATCCCCATGGCGAAGGCCACGTACCAGGGATATTGCCAGGTGAGGAAGAGGCCCGCCACGATGGCGACAAGCCCCATCACCGATCCCACCGACAGGTCGATGCCGCCGGTGATGATGACCACCGTCATGCCCAGCGCCATGATGCCGAAGGGGGCGAAGTTGCGCGTCACGTTGGCGGCATTGTCGGAGGTGCCGAAACTCGGCTCCTTCAGCGCCATGACGGTGACGAGGATGGCGAGAGCGATGGCCACCCAGAAGGGCTGGCTGGAGAGCAGCCGCTGAACAACGGTCTGTTCCTTGATGCCAACCACCTCGGACACGGCGGCGTGGCTCGCGGTGGCGGAAGTTTCGGCACTATGCGGCACGGATTGCTCCCGTAATCAGCCCGGTGATTTCCTCGGGCGAGGTATCGGCTGTCTGTTTGTCGGCGACCTTGGCGCCGCGGCGCATTACGATGATCCGGTCACACACCGCGAAGACGTCGGGCATGCGGTGGCTGATGAGCATGACCGACACCCCTTGCGCCTTGAGCCTGCGGATCAGTTCCAGCACTTCGGCCACCTGGCGCACCGAAATTGCCGCCGTCGGCTCATCCATCAGCACCAGCCTGGCATTGGACAGCCTGGTGCGGGCAATGGCCACCGCCTGACGCTGGCCACCTGACATTTTCCGCACCAGATCGCGTGGCCTGGTCTCGGATTTCAATTCGCTGAAGAGTTCGGCGGAGCGGTCGATCATCGCCTGCTTGTCGAGCACCTTGAAGGGCCACAAGCCCTTCTTCATCTCGCGTCCGAGAAAGACGTTCTGCGCCGCCGTCAGATTGTCGGCCAGCGCCAGATCCTGATAGACGACCTCGATACCCTTGGCGCGGGCCTCGATGGGTTTGTGGAAGTGGCACACTTCGCCAGCCACGGCGATCTCGCCTTCGCCCGGCGGGAAGTTGCCGGCGACGAGCTTCACCATGGTGGACTTGCCCGCACCATTGTCGCCCATCAGGCCAACCACTTCGCCAGCCGCAACCGAGAAGCTGATATCATTCACCGCCCGGATTGCGCCGAAACTTTTCGACACGTTTCGGACGTCAAGCAACGCCATGAACCCGTCTCCCAAACCCCGTCTCCCAAACATCGACTCCGGCTTCTTCGTCCGGGATCGGACGGGGAGACTATCACCGTCCGCGTCTCGCGCAAGCGGAACGTTTGCGCATGGCGGGGTTGCTATTTTGTCAGGCCATTGATCTTGCCGAGCACATCGATGAGGCGCGGCACATAGCGGTCGCCATAACCCATGTTGTCGGCCATCACATAAAGCTGGTGGGTGGTTTCGGCCATGAACGAGGCGACGGGCAGGTTCTCCGTCATGTTGGTATAATAGCGCATATCCTTGCGGGCATTGCGGATGGCGAATTTGGCGTGGCTGTCGTCGTCGTGCAGCGGCACGTTGATGAGGCGCCCGAACATCACCGAGGCGGCACCGCCCGCCATGACGATGTCGCGCAAGGATTCCATGTTGACGCCAGCCTTGGACGCAACAGTGATCGCCTCGGCGGCAACCGCCGCGTGGGCAATCGACAGGAAATTATTGATCAGCTTCAACTGGTGCGCCGAGCCCACCGCACCGGCATGGACGATGGTGTCGGCGAAGCAGTCGAGCACCGGGCGGATCAGCTTCATCACCTCATCGGGGCCGCCGGTCATCAGGCCGAGCTTGCCTGCTTCGGCTTCCTTGGGCGTGCGGGTCATCGGCGTATCAACGAAATGGCCACCCTTGGCCTCGACGTCGGCGGCGATCTTTACGGTGGAGGTCGGCTCCGCCGTCGAACAATCGGCGATGATCAGGCCGGAGCGTACAGCACCCATGATGCCATATTCGCCATACATGGTCTGCTCGATCTGCGGCGTGCCGGTGACACAGAGGATCACCATGTCGCAGGCCTTGGCGATGTCATGGGGGCTTTTCAGTTCCTTGGCGCCCTTGGCAATCAGGCTGTCCACCGGCTGGCGGTTGCGATGCGCCATGACGCTGAGCTGATAGCCCTTCTCCAGCAGGTTCTTGCCGATGCCGTGACCCATGAGGCCCACACCGATGAGGCCTATGTGCTTGATCGTCATGTTCCGTCTCCCTTTGATATGAATTCTTTAAGCCGATCCTGCTCCAGAATGAAGAGCCTGTCTTCGTCCTTTTTTCTGAAACCGATGCGCTCGTAGAAACGGGCGGCACCGGGATTGCCGTGATCGACTTCCAGTTTGATGAAGGCGGCACCTTGGCGCGCCGCCCGCCTGGCGGATTGGCGCAGCAGGCGAAGCCCGATGTTTTGTCCGCGCACCTCGCTATCGACGAAGAGATCGACAATGTAAAGTCCGCGCGCCCCGCGCCAGGTCGAATAGGTCATCAGCCCGAGACAGGCGCCGATGACACGCCCTTCATCCTCGGCCACCACGACGTCGATCAGGTCGCGGGCGGCCCGCAGTGCTTCGGCGGTGAGTTTCGGCACGATGTCCGTACCGACATGGCGGGCCAGCCCCAGCACCAACGCGGCCACCGAATCGGCGTCGCCATCGCGCATCTCACGAATGACAACGGTCATTGACCAGGCCCCCGCAGGCCGCGTTCGCGCAAAGAGATCACCGGTTTGCAGCCCCATCATTCTTCCTGCTAATAGCCTGTCAACCGCGTCCGTCACAACAAGGTGAATTCATCCATGGCATCCCCCGTTCCCCTGGCCAGCAATATTCATGCAACCGGCAATCTTCCGAAAGTGGCCTGGGCGAAGGGCAGCTATGTCTACGACGCCGGCGGCAAGCAATACATTGATGGTTCGGGCGGCCCCGCCGTTTATTGCATTGGCCATTCCAATGAAGAGGTGAATGAGGCGATAAAATCCCAGCTCGACCGCATCGCCCATGGTTACCGCTATAATTTTTCCTCGGACGCGCTGGAAGAACTGAGCGGCATCATCGCCGCGCGCTGCGGCGGCAGCCTCAAGCACATGGTCTATGTGACTGGCGGATCAGAAGCCGTCGAATCCTGTCTCAAGCTGGCGCTGCAATACCACGCGGCGAAGGGCGACATGAGCCGCCGCCGCTTCATCGCCCGTGAGCGCTCGTGGCATGGCAATACGCTGGGTGCGCTTTCGGTGTCGGGCTTCCTTGAGCGCAAGCGGGCCTTCGAAGGCTCGCTCCTTGAAGTCTCGCATCTGTCGCCCGCCAATGCCTATCGCCCGGTCCCCGGCGCTACCGCCGAAACCACCGGCGAGGCCTGTGCCAAGGAACTGGAAGATGAAATCCTGCGCCTCGGAGCCGGCAAGGTCTCAGCCTTCATCTTCGAGCCGGTGGTTGGGGCGGCGGGCGGTTGTGTGCCAGCCCCTCCTGGATATGCCAAGCGCATCCGCGCGATCTGCGACAAATACGGCGTGCTGATGATTTCCGACGAAGTGATGTGTGGCGCTGGCCGCACCGGAACCTGGCGGGCATTGGAGCATGATGGTGTCGAGCCCGACATCATGTCGGTGGCCAAGGGACTGGCGGCGGGCTATCTGCCGCTGGGAGCGGCGATCTATACAGACAAGGTCGCCGACGTCATCGGCGTCCCCATGACCGGCCACACCTTCACCGGCCACACCGCCTGCTGTGCGGCGGGCGTTGCAGTGCAGAAGATCGTGGCGCGTGAGAAGCTGGTCGAGCGCGTGGCGGCAATGGCCCCGAAGCTCACCTCAATGCTTTCCGAGGCGCTGGCCGGTGTCGAAGCCATAGGTGATATCCGTGGCCGCGGTTTCTTTCAGGCCATTGAACTGGTGGCTGACCGCAAGACAAAGCAACCATTTCCGGGCGAGTGCAAGCTGTTCATGAAAATCCGCGCCCAGGCCTTCGATAATGGCCTGATCTGCTATCCGGTCGGCGGCAATGCCGATGGTATCAATGGCGACGTGGTGATCCTGGCGCCGCCCTACAACGTCAGCGATGCCGAATTGACCGAGATCGCCGCCAAGACGGCAAAGTCGATCAAGCAGGTGCTGAACAGCGAAAGCCTTGGCTGAGTCTCAATACCAGTCGCTGCGTTCCTCGTCCGGGCTCATCCTGGCGGGGGTGCGGTTGAGGAAGGCGTCGGCGTGGACGATGGTGCGGTCGTCCTCGATCAGCACGACGCCATACATTGGCGGCTCGTCGCTGTAGACGGTCGCCACGGAACCGCCTTTCAAGGGCAGCTGATGGACGAGGCTCGGAAGTGCGGAGAGGGCGATGCCGCGCCACTGGCCCGTCACTGGCCGGTGGGCATGGCCGAAGAAGATGTGGCGGACATCATGACCGCGCAGCAACCGGGCAAAGTCCTCGGCATCATCGAGCTTGATCAGGTCCATCAGGTCATGGCCGATGTCGAAGGGCGGATGATGCATGAACAGATAGACCGGCGCCTGTCCTGCCTCCGAAAGTGCGGCGCGCAGCCAGGCCCGGCGCGGCGCGTCGTAGCGGCCAGCCGACGAGGGCGGACCCTTCAGCGTGTCGAGAAACAGAAAATGGCAGCCCTCACGGACGATGCGGTGCTGGATGAAACCGTATTGATCAGCACCACCAAAGACCGAAATGAAAGCGGCCCGGTCATCGTGGTTGCCAAGCATCAGGTGGGTCTCGACCGGGAAATTGGCAAGGCGCTGTTTCAGACTCTCATAGGCTTGCCGGTTGCCCGCCTCGGCGAGATCGCCGGTGATGGCGCAGAACGCCGCATCACCATGATGGGCGGCAATATCAGCGAGGCAGGCATCAAGCCGCGACAGGGGATCAAAGCCCCACAGGATTTCGCCGGGCTTCACCAGATGCAGATCGGTGACGTGGATGAACTTCAATTTGGCCACGGCAGCGACCACGTCTTCACATTGGTAAAAAACTTCATGGCCTCCATGACGCCTTCCTTGATGCCGTTTCCAGAGTCCTTGATGCCGCCGAAGGGCGACATCTCGATGCGATATCCCGGCACTTCCCAGATATTCACCGTGCCGACATTCAATCCTTCGATAAAGCGGGTGATGCGCGACAGGTTGTTGGTGCAGACGCCCGACGACAGTCCGAAGGCCGTCGAGTTGGAAATGCGCAGCACTTCGGCGTCATCGCCCGGCACACGCACAATGGGGATCACCGGCCCGAAGGTTTCTTCCAGCACCAGTTCCGACGTATGGGGCACGAAGTCGATGGTAATCGGCGGCAGCACCGCGCCCTTCCGGCCCGGATCGTAGAGAACCTTGGCGCCCTGTTCGGCGGCCATGTAGACGCGTTTCTCGAAAAGCTTTGCCGCCTCCTCATGCACCACGGTGCCGAGATCGGTTAAGGGGTCCATGGGGTCGCCGAATTTGATTTTCTTTGCTTTGGCGAGGACCAGTTCGACGAAACGGTCAGCGACGCGTTCCTGCACCAGAATGCGTTTCACCGCCGTGCAGCGCTGGCCGGAATTGCGTGTAGATCCGGCCACCGCCAGATCGGCGGCCCTGTCGAGGTCGTCATCCGAGAGATCATCGAGGACGATAAGCGGATCATTGCCGCCGAGTTCCAATGCGGCGCGTTTGTAACCGGCCTTGGCGGCGATGATCTTGCCGACCCGCACACCGCCAGTAAAGGTGATGACATTGATATTATCGTTGG